>JAITMZ010000025.1 GCA_031290725.1 Spirochaetaceae bacterium | reverse complement strand
GTTTACCGCCTGGAAAGTGAATTTAGACGAGCGCTTTGAGGACTATCGCACGCAATTTTCTGCGGACATGGAGAATTTCGTCCAGGAATCCCGGTCGGCCTTTGCGGAGGCTGCCCGGCAGCGTGACGCCGTGCGGTCGGAAGCCGCCCAGATGGATGCCACGGTTCGCGCTGAAGCCGGTGCCCTTCAGGATCAGGTCATCGCCGATACCAAAAAGCTTTGTGACGATGTGCTGGTGGAAAATGCCGGCCGCACCGCCGAACAAATCGCTGCTCTGGGGGAAAAATTGCAGAGTACCACCGCCGAATTTACCATCCTGGATGCGAAACTCCGGAAGTTTTCCGAGCAGACGGTCGTCATCGAGCAGGCGGAACAGCAAAAAGCTGAACTGGAAGCCTCTATCCGGCGCATCCAGGGGGATTTGCAAAAAGTCGAGGAATACCGGGCGTCCATCGACGATATGCACGGTGCCTTCGACAAGCTGCAGGGTATGCAGGTGGAGACGGACCGAAAGCTCTTTAAGCTCTCCGGCGATCAAAAACACCTGGAATCTTTGGAGCACGATTTTAACCGGCTGCTGGAATCGGCAAAAACCGTGGAGCAACGGATGGCGGAAATCCGTTCCACCAACGACAGCGCACAAAAAATCGAGGTGGCCCTCCGGCAATTGCAAAACACGGCAGATTCTGCATCTTCCCGGCTGGACCGGCTGGAACAAAAGAAAGAGGTGTTGGAACAGACGATTTTCGATGCGGACAAGTCTTTTGAGAAGCTCAAATCCCTGGAAGGCCGCCTGAAGGACTGCGAACAGCAAACCCTTCAGTTTCCCCAGCAACTGGACACCATCCGTCACGACATGGGGCGCATCCTGAACGACCGGAGCAAAATCGCCGACGTGGTGCGCCAAATTGACGCCCTAGACAAGACCATCGCGGTGCTGGGGCAGTCCATGGCCCAGGCGGAGGAGAAGAAAAACGAACTCATCGACCGAAAGGACGAATTTGCCCGCCTGGAAATTCGCCTGGACCAAATCGCCCAAGACGTGGATGCACGGATTAATATAATCAAAAACCTGGAGCGCACCGGTACCGGCCCGAGGACATCGGGAAAAGGCGCCCCGCCGATAAACATCCGCGAATCGGTCATACAACTTGCCCACGAGGGATGGAAAACAGATGTCATCGCGTCCCGCCTGAACTTGACCAGAAGCGAAGTGGAATTGATTCTGGAAATGCAGCAATAAGCCCCGTCCGCCCTTAGGGTTGAGTCATTTTGAGCCAAAAAGATGAGTATTTTGCAGACCGCGTTAAAATGACCCAATCCGCAGCGGAGAGGCGGAAAAAATTCACAAAAAGCATCAATATTTTGTTTTTTTATCATTTTTTGCGTTTTATTTGTTTATCTTATGTAGGGGTTTACAAAATTTAATAATTTATGGATGATTTGCGTTTTTGGCACGGGAATTGCTGTATAACTGGTATGAACGAGGAGTATTTAATGACGACACAAATGACTGATAGTACGGACAATCTTTTGGCGATGTATTTACAGGACATCAACAGGGTTAGTCTGTTGGATCGTGGTGCGGAGACCGAACTGGCGGTCCGTGCTGCCCAGGGCGACAGGGATGCCAAGAGTAAAATTATTCAGGCGAATTTGCGTTTCGTGGTGACCATCGCGAAGCATTACCAGAATCACGGATTGGATTTTGAAGATCTCATCAGCGAAGGAAACATCGGGCTGATGCTGGCGATTGACCGGTTTGACGTGACCAAGGGGTTTCATTTTATTTCGTACGCCGTGTGGTGGATACGGCAGTCAATTCTCAAGGCGATCTGTGAGAAATCGCGGGCGATTCGACTGCCGTTGAACCGGGCGAATGAATTGGTGCGTATCGAACACGCCCGAAAAATGGTGATTGGCGATAAAAGCGAAGAGGAGGAAATCCAGGAAGTCGCTCACCTGCTCAACATGGATCCCGCCCATGTGCAGGAGATAATGAACATTTCCCGGGATTTGGTTTCCCTGGATGCCCAAACCAACGCCACGGATAAAAACACCTCCGCCGCCAGCGACTTTGTGGAAGATGAGCATACCCAAAAGCCGGAAGACGTGATGCTCAACTCGATGATGCGCGCCGATATAGAACATGTGCTTTCCACGCTGTCGGGAAAAGAAGCCAGCATACTGCGCTGCCGCTACGGCCTGAACGGCTATAAAAGCATGTCGTTGAAAGAAGTGGGCAATGAGTTTAATTTGACAAAAGAACGAATACGTCAAATTGAAAAAAAAGCCCTCTGGCGGCTGCGGCAGCCCAAACGGATGTCCCGGCTGGAAGGTTACGTTGCCTAATACTCGTCAAAAAATCTAACCGAGTTTTTCGACGGGCTCGGGATATATCTTTTCCAATTGGTTCCATGCCGCCAGCATATCCCGGTGAAGGGGTGCCTCAAAGGTGACCCTTTCTCCGGTGGCGGGGTGGGTTAATTCCAAAAAATATGCGTGTAAAGCCAATCGGTCAAGCAACGGGCGTTCGCCAAGGGGATCGCCGCGCCAAGAACGCTTGATCTGCGACAGAATCAGTGGTTTCCCGCTGCCATACAGCGCATCACAAACCACGGAAAGGCCCAGCGTAGCTAAATGGACCCGAATTTGGTGGGTGCGCCCCGTCTCAGGCCGCGCTTCCACCCAGGCGAAGTGTCCCCGCCGGGCGATCTGGCGGAACGCCGTGCGCGACGGCTTACCCCGCTGCTGGTTCGCCACCGTTCGATGGCGCTTATCGCCATCGGGCAGCAGGGGGACGTCCACGGAAATCGTCTCACCGGGAAGGCGGCCGTGAATAAGGACGCGATAAATTTTCACCACCCGGCGCTCCTCGAACTGCATGGACAGGGAGCGATGTGCCTCGGCAGTGCGGGCGTAGGTCACCAAACCTGAGGTTTCCCGGTCGATCCGGTGCACCGCGAAGAGGCGGCCAAACTGAGATTCGGCGAGGATGTCCAGACGGGGGGCGTCCTGGTCGTAGCGGTCGGCAGCTACCAGGATACCCGAGGATTTGTCAAGCACCACCAGATGATCATCGGCGAAGATCACTCCGTAGGGAGCACGTTTCACGGCATTACCAAAGGCAGGGTAACCTTGGGGGTGCCGAAGGACCAGGGCGCTACCTGGTAGGCCTGGAAGTAGATGCTTATGCCGCCGGTTTCTTCCACAAGGAAAGTGGAAAAGTTTTCAGCCGTGGCAGCGGTACCTTGGGCGATCATGGCGCTCATGTTTTGGTCCCCGGCAGGATTGATGGTGCGTTCCAACTCGATCCGGGCGAAGGCGGCCAAGGCCGGCAGATCGCGGCAGGCCGTGCGGGGAAGCAGGTCATCCAGGGTGATCTCCCGCTTGGCCCCCTGGTCCCAGGCAAAGGATTCCAATTGAACATTGCCGTGGGCACCCCCGGAGTACCATTCCCGGCGGCGGAGAAAACTCGCCACGGTGCTGTCGCAGCGGCCCACAAGCCAGGTGATGTTTTCGGTGATGGCGGCAGTTTCCACAGCGGGCGATGCGGGTTGGGGGGCGCTTTTCTTGACGGCGGTACAGGAAAGGCACAGCAGGATGACCGTGAGTACCGGAACCGATGCGAATATTCGCAGTGTATTATGTTTCATCATGGCTATAGTATAGTCTTTTTTTAAAAAATATTCTACACCCCCCTCGTGCGCCTCAGTAATTCGCAATTCAAGAAGAGATTTTACCGCGAAGTCGAAAAAGCCAAATAAGGAAGGAAAAAAAATAGTGGTTTACCCCTAAAAACTTCTTAAACTTCTTCGACTTTTTCGACCTGGCGGTTGAATTGCGAATTGCTGGAGCCTGCCGAAGCATACTTGCGCATTTCTTCCTCCTGTGCTACACTGTCCCACGTCCGCCCATGCACAGGAGGGCGTCAAAAACGATGAATTTTCTTGTTACCGCCGGGGGAACCTCGGAGCGCATCGACTCGGTCCGGCGCATCACCAACTCAGCCACCGGAAGGCTCGGCAGCTTGGCGGCGGACGCTCTCGCGGAATTGCCCGGCGCCCAGGCTGTGGTGTATGTGTGCGGGAAAACCGCGCTCCGCCCTTGTTCGCCCAAGGCCCAAATCGTCCCGGTGGAGGATACCGCCGACCTGGAGAAGGCAGTCCGGGAGATTCTAGGGGGAAAGGCCCGGCCTCAGATTGACGGGATTGTGCACACCATGGCGGTGAGCGATTACCGGGTGCGCTCCGTCACCAGCGCCGCTCTTTTGGCGGATGCCTTGCTTGCGGCCCAGAGCGCCGGGCTCCCTCCCACGCGGGAAGCGATTATCCAAAGCATAGAACACAGCGACGGCATTGAGCGGGACGCCAAGGTCAGTTCCGATGAAAAGAGCCTTCTTCTGGTGCTGGAGGGCACCCCAAAGATTATCTCCCTGTTTCACGGCCTCTCTCCGGCAACCCTCATCGTGGGCTGTAAACTGCTGGACGGGGTCTCCCGGGAAACCCTGATTGACAGGGCCTACGAACTTTTGCACAAAAATCACTGCGCCTATGTCCTGGCCAACGACCTTCAGGACATACACGGTGACCAACACACCGCCTATCTGGTGGATACAGACCGGCGCTGTATCCGCTATGAGGACAAGATGAGCATCGCCCGGGGGATCGCAAAAACCCTGTGCCGGGATTTAGAGAAAAGGGGAACCGCATGAAAACGATTATTTTGGGGATTACCGGCAGCATCGCCGCCTACAAAGCCGCGGAAGTCGCTAACGCCCTCACCAAAGAGGGCATCGGGGTTGAGGTGATCATGACCGCCGGCGCCCGGCGCTTTATCACGCCCCTCACCTTGCAGATTCTGAGCAAGCGCAAGGTGCACGTGGATATGTTCGAGGAATACATCCCCGACGAGGTGCGGCATATCAGTTTAGCGAAAAAGGCCGACCTGGCCCTGGTGGCGCCTGCCACGGCGAACATCATCGGCAAGCTGGCGTCGGGGATCGCGGACGATATGCTTTCCACCACCCTCCTGGCGCTGCGGGGCAAGCCCATCCTGATTTGCCCGGCCATGAACACGGCCATGTACGAAAACCCGGCGGTTCAGGATAATATCGCTAGGCTCAAGGGGCGCGGCTGTCTCTTTGTGGAACCCAGGGAAGCCCTGCTCGCCTGCGGGGATCTGGGCAAAGGCGCCCTAGCGGACGTGGAGCATATCCTCGAAGCCGTCCGTGGCCTTGACAAAAGCCCGTGTCTATGCTATGCTACTCTCACATAAGGAGTCCGATATGCAAGCGGTTCGACAAATACTCGAAGCGGAACAAATCGTTCCCTTCATCGACATGCCTCAGGATATGCGGCACGGACAGGTGGGAATTATCGTTTCCCCTTTTTCAAAATTTGAAGCGGCACACACGATATAGCCAAAGTCTGTATCTATAACGAACAAAAAAAACGCCCGCTTTCCCAATCTCGCGCTTAACATGCAGGGCTACACCTTTGACCGGCAGGAAGCCAAT
>JAITMZ010000007.1 GCA_031290725.1 Spirochaetaceae bacterium | reverse complement strand
GGAAAAGATGGTAGGCGGCGAGTTGATCTGTACCGTATGGTAGCAGGTGGTAAGGAGAAAATATGTCGCGGATTGGAAAAATACCTGTGGCGATACCCGCGGGTGTAAAAATTACCGTTAAGCCGTCGCTGGTAGAGGTGGAGGGTCCCAAGGGTAAGCTCTCCCAGGACTACAACGGCTTGGTTACTATAGCCTTGACGAGCAGTGAGCTTGTGGTGACCCCAGCCGCCGGAGACCGGAAGGTGGAACGGGCTGCCAACGCTGCCCAAGGCCTGTACCGGAATCTGATAAACAATATGGTTGTCGGAGTGACTGCGGGATTCGCCAAGAGCTTGGTGATTAACGGCGTAGGGTACCGGGCGGAGGTGCAGGGTAAACTGCTGGTGCTGTCCTTGGGTTATTCGTCGGATTATCTGGTGGTCATCCCCGAGGGAATCGCTGTGGCGTCGGACAACCAGGGCAAGATCACCATCTCCGGCATTGATAAGCAGAAAGTGGGTGAGTTCAGCGCCCAGATCAGGAAATTGCGGAAGCCCGAGCCGTACAAGGGCAAGGGTATCCGTTATGAAACCGAAGTGATTAAACGCAAGGTCGGCAAGTCCGGCGTTAAATGAGGAATAGACTATGTTGCGAAAGATGAACGATAAAAACCGCCAGCGGCTCAAGAGGAAATTTCACATCCGTAAGCGGGTTTCCGGCACAGCGGAACGGCCCCGGATGACGGTAACCCGCAGCAACTGCAATCTGTACGCCCAGGCGATAGACGACAATACCGGCAGAACCTTGGCGGCGATTTCCACGCTGGAAAAAGACTTCGTGGAGTTGAAGTCCAACAGGGCGGGGGCGGAAAAGCTGGGTGAGGCCATGGGGGCGCGGTTGAAGGAAAAAAATATCACCACGGTGGTGTTCGACCGAAACGGGTACCTCTACCACGGGGTGATCAAAGCGATTGCGGACGGAACGCGCAAAGCCGGAATCGTTTTTTAGGAGCAGAGGATGGAACAGAGAGAACAAAGGGATTTTCGGAACTCAAACCCACGGGACGGTCGGGATCGCCGGGACCGTAACCGCCGGGATGACCGTGCCAAGGACTATGTGGAGAAGCTGGTGAAGCTGAACCGTACCGCCAAGGTGGTGAAGGGCGGCAGGCGTTTTTCCTTTTCCGCCCTCACGGTGGTGGGCGACCTGAAGGGTCAGGTAGGCTTCGGCTTCGGCAAAGCCAACGACGTGACCGAAGCGATCCGCAAGAGTTTTGAGAAGGCAAAACGGAATTTAATACGGGTACCCCTTAAGAACGGTACCATCCCCCACGAAATGTTGGGGAACTACAAGGGTTCGTCGGTGTTGCTGAAACCGGCCTGCTCCGGCACGGGGCTGATCGCCGGTGGCGCAGTGCGGGCGGTGATGGAAGTTGCGGGTGCTACCGACGTGTTATCCAAGTCCCTGGGGTCCAATTCGGCGGTAAATGTGGTGCGTGCGACCTTTGAGGCGGTGAATAAGCTCATGGATGCACGCGTTTTGGCAAAGAACCGGGGCAAGTCCCTCAATGAGCTGTGGGGGTAACAGTGGCTAAGGCAAAGACTGCAAAGATCAAAATTACGTTGTTGCGGAGTACCATTGGACAAAAACCTGACAAGCGGGCCACGGTACGGAGCTTGGGTCTGCGGAAGGTGCGCTCATCGGTGGTGCACGACGCCAGCCCGAGCGTCTTGGGCATGGCTGCAGCGGTTTCACACCTGGTACAGGTGGAGGAGTGTTGAAAATGGCTGATTTCTTATTGTCTGCTCCGGTTGGGGCGCATAAAAAAAAGCATATCGTGGGGCGCGGCAGCGGTTCCGGCAGCGGTACCACCTCGGGGCGCGGCAACAAGGGCCAGCAGTCCCGGTCCGGCGGGCGGACCTATGTGGGATTCGAGGGCGGGCAGATGCCGCTGTATCGGCGGATCGCCCAGCGCGGGTTTTCCAATTATTTGTATAAAAAAGAATACGCCGTATTTAACCTTTGCGACTTGGAACCCAAATATGCTGACGGCGAAACGGTGAACCGGGAAACTTTGCTGGCAAAGGGTTTGCTCAAAAAGAAATCGTTTTTGATAAAAATTCTGGGGGACGGCGATATTACCAAGAAAGTCACCGTGGCGGTGGACAAGGTGTCCGCATCGGCCAGGGAAAAGATACAAAAGGCCGGGGGAACGGTGGCTGTAGCGGCGGTTACGGAAAAAGCAAAGGCATAGGGATGAAGTATGGCAAGTAACGCGATTGTAAACATGTTTCAGGTGAAGGAATTGCGGGGGCGCATTCTTTTTACGCTGGCTATTCTCGCGGTGTATCGCTTTGGAAGCGTACTCACGGTGCCGGGGATCAATCCCCAGGCGCTGTTTGCGTTTTTTAATTCCCAGGTCAGGGGTAATGCCTTCGTGGATTACATGGACTTCTTTGTGGGAGGCGCGTTTTCCAACTTCTCGGTGTTCATGCTGGGGGTGATGCCTTACATTTCAACCCAGATCATCATGCAGTTGGCACTGATTATATTCCCATCTCTTAAAAAAATAGCGCAAGAAGAGGGGGGGCAGAAAAAAGTGCAGGGATGGACCCGGATCGGCACGGTGCTGGTGTGCGTTATACAGTCCTTCGCCATCACCGTTTATGCCGCATCCATCCCCGATGCCATTGTGATCACCAACAGTTTTGTATTTAAGTTTGTGGCGGTGATTACCGTCACCACCGGGACCATGATCACCGTGTGGCTGGGGGAGCAGATTACCGCCAGGGGTATCGGAAACGGCATCTCCATGCTGATTTTCGCGGGCATCGTGGCGCGGCTCCCTTCGGCGGTGCTGGAGCTGGTACGGATGGTCCGGCGCGGCGACATCAATCCGGTGTTCCTGATGGTGGTGCTGGTCATGTTTGTGGCGGTGATCGCTCTGGTGATCTACGAACAGCAGGGGCAGCGAAAAATCCCGGTGCATTATGCCAAGCGGGTGGTGGGGCGCAAAATGTACGGCGGT
This sequence comes from Spirochaetaceae bacterium, assembly GCA_031290725.1. Lineage (GTDB taxonomy): Bacteria > Spirochaetota > Spirochaetia > Treponematales > Treponemataceae > JAISTZ01. The sequence goes on along the minus strand of JAITMZ010000007.1, from coordinate 7,132 downwards.
CAGAGCGTGTATATCCCCTTCAAGATCAATCCGTCGGGGGTGATACCGGTGATCTTTGCGTCGTCATTTTTGACCTTCCCGTTACAGATTGCGTCCAGCTTCGGGCCAAACGTACGGTGGCTCAATGCCCTGGCGGTGTTTTTAACCCCCACCGGTTGGTGGTACAACATATTTCTGGTGCTGTTGATCGTCTTTTTTGCCTATTTTTATACTCAGGTGACGCTGAATCCTATTGAAATGGCAAAAAATATTCGGGAAAACGGCGGGTCCATTCCGGGGATCAGGACGGACAAGACCGAGGAATATTTGCAGCGGGTGTTAAACCGCCTGGTGCTGCCCGGGTCGATTTATCTGGCATGCATCGCGGTGCTCCCCACGGTCATCCAGACTCTCTTTAAGTTTCCCCCGTCTATCGCCATGCTGATGGGCGGAACATCTCTGCTGATTTTGGTGGGGGTGGATCTGGACACCATGAGCCAGATAGAAGCGCAGCTCAAGATGCACCACCATGACGGGCTGGTGAAGCATGGCAGAATTCGTTCACGGAATCTATAGGGGGATTATATGAAGGTACGAACCAGTGTAAAACCTATGTGCGATAAATGCAAGGTGATAAAACGGCGTGGAATCGTCCGTATTATTTGCGATAACCCGAAACACAAGCAGCGGCAGGGTTAAGAGAAGAGGTAAGGAATGGCTCGAATTGCGGGAGTTGACCTCCCTAACAAGCATGTAAATGTGGCGTTGACCTATATCTATGGTATAGGGCGTTCATCGGCAAACTCAATCTGCAAGAAAACCGGGGTGAATCCCGAAGTGCAGCTTAACGCCCTGTCCCAGGACGATTTAGCGGCCCTACGGGCGTTTATTGACGCGAACTACAAAATTGAGGGACGACTCAGAACCGAGATTGGTCTGAACATCAAGCGCTTGATGGACATTGGCTGTTACCGCGGCCTCAGGCACCGGAAGGGGCTTCCGGTTCGCGGGCAGAGGACACGTACCAATTCGCGCACCAGAAAAGGCAAGAGGAAAACTGTTGCCGGCAAGAAGATCTAAGTGAGACGGAGGTAGACGAACCATGGCGACCGTTAAAAAACGGAAAGAGAAAAAGAGCGTTTATGAAGGGAATGTCTATATACAGGCAACCTTCAATAACACGATCATTACCATAACGGACCTACAGGGAAACGCCCTGTCTTGGGCTTCCTCCGGGGGACAGGGGTTTCGGGGGGCAAAAAAATCGACGCCCTTCGCTGCCCAGGCGGTGGCGGAAACGGCGGTGCAGCGGGCGGTGGGTTACGGCTTGCGGGAAGTGCATGTGTATGTGAAAGGGCCCGGTGTGGGCCGCGAGTCGGCAATACGCTCCCTGGGGGCGCTGGGATTGAAGGTAAAATCCATCAGCGATGTTACGCCAATTCCCCACAACGGGTGCCGTCCTCGCAAGACGCGGCGTATGTAATGGAATGACTGTAAGGTGAGGTGATAAAATGGCCAGATATACGGGACCGAGCTGCAGGCTTTGCCGGGCGGAACAGAAGAAGCTCTTTTTGAAGGGAATTCGTTGCAAGAGTGATAAGTGCGCGATGAACAGAAAACGGGGCGCCCCGGGGAAGGACATAAAAGCCCGGACCGGCAAAAAGACCGAGTACTGTGTGCAGTTGCGGGAAAAACAAAAAATCCGCAGGATGTACAATATGCTGGAAAAACAGTTCCGGCTGTTTTTTGATCGTGCCCTCAGAATGCCGGGGGTTACCGGCGATAATCTGATCGGTCTTCTGGAAAGCCGTCTGGACAACGTGGTGTATCGCATGAGGCTCGCCACCAGCCGGGCGCAGGCAAGGCAATTGGTAGGTCACGGGCACGTGCTGGTGAACAGCAGGCGGGTGAATATCCCCAGTTACCAGGTGCGGCCCGGGGATACGGTGGAGATAAAGGAAGCGAGCAGAAAGCTGGTGGCGATACTGGACTCGCTTTCGGAGGTGTCCAAGTCAGGGGTGGTGCCGTGGGTTACCATGGATGTGGATGTGCAGAAGGGAACCTATGTGTCCCGGCCGCGCAGAGACGAGGTGGTGGACCTGACCGACCTGAAAGAGCAGCTCGTGGTTGAGTTCTACTCGAAGTAAGGAGTGTTAATGGCGCGGAAAAATTTGCTGATGGGCTTGAAGCGGCCCCGGGGTATAACCTACGAACACGTTGAAGTGGAGCCGAATTACGGAAAATTCATCGCCTATCCCTTTGAACCGGGATTTGGGAACACGGTGGGTAATACACTGCGTCGGGTTCTGTTGTCATCCATACCGGGCTATGCGATTACATCCCTGCGGGTGACCACCATCGACGAGGCGGGGACGCCCCATCTGGTGTCCAGCGAATTCGACACGGTGTCCGGCATTGTGGAGGATACCCTGGAGGTAATCAACAGCCTGAAACAAATGCGGGTAAAGCTGCCCGACCTGGTGGACCAGGATACGCTGCTCTACGAATTTATCGGTCCGGCGAAAATCACCAGCGACAACTTCGCCAAGGAGGGACGCCTGGAGGTGTTGACCGAGGGCCTGCCGGTGTTTACCATGGCGGCGGGTGCCCGGGTAGAGATGGAGATACAGGTGGAGCTGGGACGGGGCTATGTGTCGGCGGAAGCCAATGAGCAATACATCGAGATCGCCGGGACCATCCCCTTGGACGCCATATTCACGCCGGTGCCAAAGGTAAAGTATGCCATTGAGCCATGCCGGGTGGGTCAGCGGAACGACTACGATAAGCTGGTACTGGAGCTGTGGACCGACGGCACTCTCCGCCCGGACGATGCGCTGGCGGAAGCGGCGAAGATCGTGAAGGATCATTTTTCGATTTTTATCAATTTTCGAGACGGGGATTACTATGTAGGGGACGACACGGACGAAACCGACGGACGGGTTCGTCAGGTTTTAGGCACCTCCGTGGACGAGCTGGAACTGTCGGTGCGGTCGTCCAACTGCCTAAAGAACGCGAATATTCGCACCATCGGGGAATTGACCAAACGGACGGAAGATGACATCGGCAAGACCCGCAATTTTGGTAAAAAGAGCCTGGACGAGATCAAGCAAAAGCTCAAGGAATGGGGTTTATCCTTGGGGATGACCGATTATAGTACGTTGCGGACCTCTATCATCCTGAAAAGCGATGAGGATGAACCCGAAGACGAAGACGAAGACGAGAAGGAAGAAGAAGATGAATCATAAAAGCGGTTTTAATGCGCTTTCGCGGACTGCGGCGCACAGACGGGCGATGATACGGAATATGGTCACCTCGCTTTTTCGGTACGGACGGATTACTACTACCAAGGCAAAAGCCCTGGAGGTGCGGAAATTTGCGGAAAAACTGATCACCCGCAGCAAGGTTGACACGGTGCACAATCGGCGGCAGGCGGCGCGGTTTATTTCGGACAAGACGATTCTGGCCAAGCTGTTCTTGGACATCGGGCAGCGGATGAAGAACCGGTTGGGGGGCTATACCCGGATTTTGAAGCTGGGATTCCGGGAAGGGGATGCGGCGGAGATCGTGCTTTTTGAGCTGGTGGATTATACGCTGCCGGACATCACGGCGGTCGAGGCGAAAAAGGCGGAAAAGAAAAAACGCAGGGAAGAATCCCAAGACAAGCGAAAGGAACAGTCACCGGACAAGCGCCGGGGAGACACACCGGACGCGAAAAAAAGCATAGCTGCGGGAAACCGGGGGGTTGCGCCGATGAGAAAGAAAAGCGTAACCACCACGCGAAAAGCCGGCGGGGAGGGTTGAGATATGTCGAAGGCACATAGAGGTAAAGGAATCAAGGAACTTCCGGCCCATGGGCGGGGAGTGTGCGCGCGGTGCGGAAAAGAGAGCATCAAGGTGCTCTATGAACAGGAAATCGCGGGTGAAAAAAAACAGGTCTGTAAATACTGTAAGGCGGCCATAAAGAACGGCAAAGCGATTTGATTATTTCTCTCCCACAAAGGCAACCAGGTAGCCCATAACCCCAATACCTACTGTCCTGGACCTCCACGCCTTTGTGGGAGTTTTTTTCTCTTGTGACAAACTTAATTTACTCCAAAGAGGACTAAGGCGCGCACTTCCCGGATGCCGGCGGATTTTAATACCTGGGCGCAGATGTTCACGGTGGCGCCGGTGGTGCGGACGTCGTCAAGGAGGATCACGGCTGGGGGGAGTGGAGCGGAATACCCCTTGGCCAAATAAAAGGCGGACTGGGCGTTTTCTATGCGGTGCGCCACATCAAGTTTTTTTTGCTGCACCTTAGACCGCCGTCTGAGGAGGCGGGCCACCGGAATTCCGTGGCGGCGATGGAGATACACGCACAGGTCGTTCACTTGATCCCAGCCTTTTTCGCGGATTTTGCCGGGCCGTGGAGGTACCGGCACCAGGACCGGCGGCGTGGGGGAGCGCAGGTCATCCTGGATGACCCGGCGGAGGATATCGCCGAAGATCGGGGTGAACAGGCGGACGCCGCGGGTTTTCCAGAGGAAGACCAGTTCCCGGTACCAGAGCTGGTAGGAAAAAATTGGGAATATCGAATCAACACCCCCGCCGCAAGCAGCGGGGTATGCCGTTCTCCCTTGCCGCGAATCAATCGGGGCGGGAGGCTGCCCTGCTTCATCGGCGCGGCGGCATTCCAAACACCGGCCGGCCTCGGATATCAGGGGGCGGCCGCATTGTTGGCAGCGATGCTCCGGCGGCACCCAGGTTTCCAGCCGGGACTTTCGGCAGGCGGGGCACAGGGGGAGGATGGGGCTGGGTTTGCCGCAGCACACGCAGTCCTCGTTTCCCAGAATGACCGACAGCAGGGCGTAGACCAGAAAGCGGGCGAAGTGGACCAGACGAATCTGGGTCGACCAAAAGGCGGCGGGAAAGCGGTTGAAAAAAATTGTTTGCCTCATATCATATATATAGTATCAAAAGTGCTAAATTCGGCGCTTTTTTTAAAAAATTGAAAAAAATTTGCAATTTTTTGTAAAATCCGGTATATTTAAAAAATATGCGAATCAATGACGATCAAACAAGGTTTTTTCCTAAGGCTGCTTCGCGGGTTTGTAAAACAGAATTCCGCGATGAATTACACAATTTACTGTTAAATGGGTCAAAACCCTGCAGTCCCCTGGCTGACAGTTTTGTGTCTGGTGACGAAATTCGGTCGGCCATGGACCGGATGATTCTTTCGGCATCCGGGTGGCGTGGTGTGTTTTCACCCTCCGGCGGGGAAGAAGACCCTGGGGCGGATGTACCGGCGGCTCAGTTGGCCCTGGCGGCGCTCATGGCGGATGCTTTTGCGGATTGGCTCCTGGACGGCGCGGGAGCGGCGTCCCCACCGGTGATACTGGCGGGAATTGATACCCGGCCGACGGGACCGGCGATTGCGGAAGTGATGATCCGGGTACTAGCGGGACGGGGCATCCGGGTGGAATATCTGTTTATCGCTGCAGCGCCGGAGATTATGGCGGCGGTCCGGGACAAGGACGGCTTTGTGTATGTGTCGGCGAGCCATAATCCCGTGGGGCACAACGGGGTGAAATTCGGCGGGGTCTCGGGGGGGGTGCTTTCCGGGGGGGAGAACGGCGCCTTGGCGGCGGCGTTCCGGAGAAAATGTGATGCGGCCGATGCGGGGGAGCGGGCTAAGAGGCTGGTGGCAGCCTGCACGGAGAAAGAGGCGGAACGGGTTTTCCTTCAGATGGGGGTACACAAGAAGGTTGCCCTAAAGGCATACCGGAGCTTTCTACGGGACGTGGCGGCGGATGAAACGGAAGTGAAGAAGCGGGCCAGGTTTTTCGCGCTCCTCAAAAAGGAAACGGATATTTTTCCGGCAGCAATCATCGCCGACATGAACGGATCAGCCCGGTGCTGTTCCATTGACGAGCGGTATTTTGAGGAACTGGGACTGGTGTTTCATCCCTTCCACGACACCCCGGGGAAGATCGTTCACGGGATTATTCCAGAGGGCAACAACCTGCGGTGGGCGGCGGAGGAGACGGAACTGGTTGCCCGGGAATTGTTGTCCATGCCCGGCGCTCCGCCACCGGAGGAAATCCTGGTACTTGGCTACACGCCGGACTGTGACGGCGACCGAGGGAACGTGGTGTTTTACAACGGGAAAACCGGGCGTGCCCAGGCGCTGACTGCCCAGGAACTTTTTGCCTTGGCGATGTTGGCGGAATTGGCTTGGCTGAACTGGCGGGGACAGCGGAAAAAGCTTGCGGTGGTGGTGAACTGTTGCACATCGCTGAGGGCGGAGGAAATCGCCGGAATTTTCGGGGCGCAGGTGTTCCGGGCGGAGGTGGGGGAGGCCAACGTGGTGGAGCTGGCCCGGCAGAAGCGGGCGGCTGGCTGGACCGTGCGTATCCTGGGAGAGGGTTCCACCGGCGGGGTGATTCTGCATCCCCAGGCGGTGAGGGATCCCCTGTCTACGGTGACGGCGCTGCTTAAGCTGTATTTTTTGCGGGGTACGAAGGGCGGCTTGGGATTGTTTGATCTGTGGCTGACCCTCAGCGGGCGGCGGGCACCCACTGAGGGGGCGCGGGAATTCGGTTTTGTGGATCTGGTGGAATCCCTTCCAGAATGGACCACCACCGCCGTGACCGATGAGCGGGCCCGGATGCATATTCGGGAGCAAGATCACGGGGCGCTCAAGCGGCGTTTTCAGGTTTTGTTTCAGGACTGGTGGGACGGCGATGGCCGGGCGGTCCGGGAGAAATACGGTCTGGCATCCTGGGATGCGGCAGCTACGGTGGGCACCACGGAGACCGTGGGGATCCTGGATTTTGGCCTGTCCGGGGCAGGAGGCTTGCGGATCAGCTTTTACGACGAGGCTGGGGTGGCGCAGGGCTTCATCTGGATGCGGGGAAGCGGGACCGAGCCGTTGTTCCGCCTTCTGTGCGATCTGCGGGGCAAGCGGGCGGACCTGGAGGCGGTACTGCTGGATATGGAGCGGCGCCTGCTCGTGCTGGCTGACGCGCCCATAGTTTTTTCTGGCTGAACTTCTATCAACAAGCCGGGAGGCCGCGCTGACAGTTTGCTTTGGGTGGGTCAGTGAGGGGAGCGGGGCGGGCGGAACACTGAACGTCCTCGCCCCTGAATAATAGTTGGACTTTAGGGTATTCCT
>JAITMZ010000167.1 GCA_031290725.1 Spirochaetaceae bacterium | reverse complement strand
CCTCGTCTTTTGCCAACTGGATGACGCTGGCCCGGGTGATGCCCGGCAGGATGGTGCCCAGAGCCGGGGTCACCAGGGTGCCGCTTTTCAGGCGGAAGAAGATGTTGCACGACGAGCCTTCGTCCACAAAGCGGTGCTGTTCGCTGTCCAGGTAGATCACCTCCATGTAGCCCGCGTCCTCTGCTTCGCGCTTGGCCAGGGCGGAGATCACGTAGTTGGAGGCGCACTTGAGGCTGCCGGTGCCGTTGGGCGCCGCCCGGACGCGCTTGGTGGTGACCGCCTTGCTGTTGCCGCCCTTGAAGTAGGACGACACGATGGTGCCGGTGACCAGCACCGAGGGAGAAGCGGAAATCCCCACGCCGATGGCCCCTTCGCTGTTGCTGAAGGGCCTCAGGTACACCGCGCTGGCCCCGGCGAAGTTGTCCGCTTCCCAGGCGCTTTCATAGGCGGGCACATACCCCAGGGCGGCGTTTTTCCGCACGAACTCCGTCACGGCCTTCACAAAAAGCGCCTCCGGGTAGGGCGGCATCTTGAGGCCCGCCATGGAGGAGAAAAAGCGCGCGGCATTCCGGTCGGGCCGGAAAATGCTCGCCTTTCCATCCTTCTTGGGGAAGGCCTTGAGGCCCTCGAAACAACCCATGCCATACTGGCTGGTATACGACACCGACGGCAGGCCCAGATCGTTCCGTTTGGCAAGGATTTCGGCCTTTTTTGCCTCGTTCATCCCCTCCAGTTCGCCAAAGGGGATGCGATCCTTTTCGATCCACGCCTCGTCCCAGTTTCCCGCAGCCGGATTGTACTTGGCGCAGTAGGAAATGGGGAAAATCTCCAGTTTAAAAGCCATGATTAGCCTCCATCTATATTACAGGGCAATATAACAGGGATGACAAAAAATGTCCAGCACCTGTCACTCTTTGTCCATGATCAACCGGTACGCCACACTGCCCCGTGGGGGAATTGACGGCAGCGCATCCTGTTTGAACCAGCGCAGTTCGGCGATCTCCGTTTTATCCGGGGTGGGTTCCCCCGAAGCCCAGTCTGCCTTGAAGGCCAGCATCAGTTGGTCCGGGAAGGGCCAGCTCTGGCTCCCCACATAGCGCAAGTTTTTGATCTCGATGCCCGTCTCCTCCCGGATTTCCCGAACCACACACTGTTCGATGGTCTCCCCCTGCTCCACAAAACCCGCCAGGCAGGTGAATACGTTGGTGTTCCGCTGGGCGTGCCGCGCCAGGAGCAGCTCGCCTTCCCGCCGTACCAGCACAATCACCGCAGGCTCAATGGTGGGAAATACAATACGCCCGCAGAGGATGCACTTCCGAGCAGTCTCCTCGGTGGAATCGTGGAGGGCACCCCCACAGGTACCGCAGAACCGGGTGTTCCGCCGCCATTTCAGCAGGCTCATGGCTCTGGTCGCGCGGGGTACGTCGGGTTTACCCCCGGCGAAGTATTCCCGCAATGGAATCCAGCGATAGCCGGACAGCTCCGGGGCGTCGTCTTCCAGCATGAGGGTCGTGTAGTCCAGGGCGGGCTCGCAGAACCAGTCCGAGGCCAGTTGATTGTCCAGACAGCGGCGGACCAGGGCCTCATTGGGGAGATCCAGGGAATCCCGGGACACCAGCACCGTGATGCCGCTGAACAGGTAGCGGTATTGGAGGATACGTACTGCGGATCGGCTTAACATGGGCATGGAAAATAGTATAGCATTTTTTTTAAAAAAAAGCAAGAAAAACTATTCGCGGCGAAGGAACAACAGGTAATAGCGCTATTGACGGAGTATCTGGAAACCCAAACCGGGGTTTTTAGATGTGCCCTGAAAGGGATTGAAGACCCGTGGGTTGACCGGGCGTTATCGCGTACGGTGTCGTCAGCGCTTCCCTATTGATCCCCAATTCTATACAAATCCCCTTCGCCGGTCACCATGCCCTCCGCCACCAGGGCTGCCGCAGCCTGTTCCATCCGCCCGTAGTCCATGCCCTCCGCCTCGGCGATGTCTCCCAGGGTGATGCCGTCGACGCCGTTTTGATTGATACCGCCTGTACTGAGGCGCCGGATTATCGCTCCACGGGCTTCCCGGAGAGATCCGGCAAAGGGGCTCTGGCGGACGTAGTGGATGCTGGCCCGGTTGGGGTTGGGCCGGGCTTTCTTCACCGCCGCGCCGTAGTCCATGAGGGCATAGTACCAGAGGCGCGGCGATTCCCGAAACAGAGTGGCTTCGACCAGGGGCAGTATCTCCCGGTCATGGACGGGCGTTTCGGGGGAAGCTAACCGTTCCCCAAAAAAGCAGTGCAGGAAAGCGGCGCGAATGTTTGTTTCGATGAACACCTCGGGCCGGTTGAAGGCAAAGCTACAGACCGCGCGGGCGGTGTATGCCCCGATGCCCGGCAGCGCATCCAACTCCTCCGCCTTCCGGGGAAACACCCCCGCCATTTGGGTGACGATGATCCGGCAGGCCTCCCGCAAAAATCGGGCCCGGCGATTGTACCCCAGGCCGTTCCAGTGGCCCAGCGCCTCCGCCAATGAAGCGCCAGCCAGATGACCCACAGTGGGGAATGCCCGAAGCCAGGGGCCGTATTTGGACGCCACCCGGTCGGTCTGGGTTTGTTGCAGCATCACCTCGGACACCAGGATTTCGTAGGGATCGGTGGTGTGACGCCAGGGAAAATCCCGGCCGTGCCGCCGGTAGTATTCCAAAATGCGCTCCTGAAACTCGGCGATCTGGGCGGCGGTGAGGAATATCCGTGTCACGGTGTGTCCACATCCATAAACAGTCGTGGATCGTCGAAGTCCACCGGCACCACCGCTTCCGGGTGGCGCGTCTTGAGATCCCGTCCGTGTTCCCCCGGATTCAGGCCGAGTATTTCCTGCCGAAACGCCCGGGAAAAAATCACCGGCGTGGAGGGTTCGCCGCAGCACCGGGGCTGGACGATGGCTCCTTCCCGCCGGGCTGCCACTAGGGCGCGCACCGTGGCGGCGTCCAGGAAGGGCTGGTCGCAGGGAAAGAACAGATAGAATGCCGCGTCCGACGAGGTGACCCCCAGCCGCAGGGTTTCACGTTGACCCAATTCAGGGTGCGCATTACGGATGACCGTCACCGGGAGGCCATCCGCCAGCGCCGCCACGGCGTCATTCGCCGCTAC
>JAITMZ010000128.1 GCA_031290725.1 Spirochaetaceae bacterium | reverse complement strand
GCTTGTGTGGGTGTCACTGGTGGTGTCATGTGGACAGTATGGCGAAAAATTGAGGGATTTGCAAGGTGCCGCATTGCCATGCAGGTATTTTTATATTTCTAGAAGTATTCCCCGTGTAGACTTTTTTTTTCCCCTGTGGTATGCTGTCCCCATGGAGGCTTATTATGGCTTTTAAACTGGAGATTTTCCCCATTTCCTACTGCGCCAAGTACAATCCGGCCACGGGAAACTGGGATGAGGCGTGGATCGAGAAGGATCGCATCCCCTTTGGCGAACTGGAGAGGATGAACGAGGCAAAAAAGGCCGAAATCCTTGCGAAACGGAACGATCTGGGCCTGCCGTCGGTGTCGTATACCAGCCAGTATGGCATGGGCTGTTTCGAGGGCCTCAAGGCCTTCCCCAAGAAGGATGGAAAGACGAGCATTTTCCGGCCCGACCGGAATGCCGCGCGCTTTTTCTCCTCCATGGAGGGGCTGAAGATGCCGCCCTACCCGGAGGCGCTTTTTGTGAAGGCTGTGGCGGAGTTCGTGCGGAAGAACGCCGCCCTGGGGTATGTGCCCGCCTATGAAAGCGCCTGGGAAGAAGACAACTTCGCCGGGGCCAGCGCGGTGTACCTGAGGCCCTTCAGCAACAGCGAAGGGGCCATCGGCGTGGGGATTTCCACTGCGCCCTCGGTGCTGATCACCGGCACCATCGTGTCGTCCTACTTCAAGGGCGGCAGCACCAAGGCGGTCACCACCAAGCGCGTCCGGGCGGCCCCCAACGGCACCGGCAGCCTCAAGTGCGCCTCCAACTACGTGATCTCCGCCCTGGCCAAGCGCGAAGCCGAGGATGCGGGCTACATGGAGGTGATCTACCTGGACAGCGAGCATCACCGCTTTGTGGACGAAGGCTCGTCGTGCAACATCTTCTTCCGCCTGAAGAACGGCACCCTGGTGACCCCGGCTCTGGGCACCATCCTGCCGGGCATTACCCGCGCCAGCGTCATCCAGTTGGCAAAAGACGAGGGGGTGGCGGTGGAGGAGCGGCCCATCGCCATCGACGAAGTGCTGAGCGACGGGGCGGAGTGCTTTGTCACCGGAACCGCCGCGGGGGTGACCTCGGTGGAGAGCGTCACCCACGAGGGCAAAGAGGCGGTGTTCAACAAGCGGAAGCCCGGTGAACTGGGGGAGCGCCTCCAGGAGCGCCTCAAGGGCATCCAGTACGGCACCAAACCCGACACCTACCACTGGAACTTTGCCGTGTAGGGTGAGTAGCGCTTACTTTTTCTTTCGCCGCACCAGCACCAGGATGATCCACGCGGCGAAGAAAATGAGGAGATATACGATGGAGACTTTTGCGTCCGCCAAACTGCTCCGCATGACCCGGGCAAAAAGGATCACAGCCGCCCCTGTCCCGGCGATGCCATAAAATTTGCGCTTGTATTCACCAAAGGCCAGGCCCCGTCTCCGGGATTTTAGCACAAAAAAAGCGGCCCACCCCAGGACAAAGACGCCCAGGGCAAACAAGATGTGAAACTGCGTCATGGGCGCTCCTTGTGATGAACACAATACATAGGGTTTTGCCCCGGTAAAAACTCCAGTTCACGCTTCTCAGCGCTCAGGGCCTCGGCGGGGTCGTGGGTCACATGGAGCAGGGTGGAGGTGCCCGCGCCGGCGATGGTCTCCAGGAGATCCAGCACCATGCGCCGACTCCCCTCGTCCAGGCCGTGGCAGGGCTCGTCCAGGATCAACAGCGGCGGGCATTTTACCGCGCCCCGGAGGATCAGCACCGCCCGCTGCTCGCCGTAGGACAGGGCGGAAAAAGGCTCGTCCGCCAGGCGCGCCAGGGATGCGATCTCCAGCCAGCGCCTCGCCGCCAGAGTCTCCGTATCCACCGGGGCCTCATACAGGCCGATGCTGTCGTGGAAGCCCGAGATGATCACCCGGTCTACCGGGGTGCTTCCCACCATGCGGTACTCCACATGCAGGCGGTGGGACACGATGCCCAAATTGCGGCGAATATCCCACAGGGTCTCGCCGGAGCCGCGCTTTTTCCCGAAGAGCCGCACGTCATTGCAAAAGGCCTGGGGATTGTCCCCGGTGATCAACTCCAGGAGCGTGGTTTTGCCCGCGCCGTTCGGCCCCCGGATGAGCCAGTGTTCCCCCGCTGCCACGGCCCAGGAAAAGCTCACCAGCACCCGCTTGTCACCCCAGCCCACGTTCACGTTGCGCATGTCCACCAGGGGCTGTCCCTCTCCGCCGGCGAAAGGCCCGGTTTCGCCGCCCCACAGCGCCGTCTGCACGTCTCCGGCCAGCTCCCGTACCTGGGCGATGAACCGGGCGCGGCCGGATGCGCGTTGTTCCCGTACCGCTGCCTCTTGCGCCGCCAAGATGCCTTCGTACTCCGCCCTGGTGCCGCAGAAGGACACGCCCCCGCCGCTCCACTCCAGGACGTGGGTCACCGCCGGAGGGATGTTCCCCGCGGTCATGCACAGAATCACCCGGATGTTCCGGTTCTCATCCAAAAAGCGGGACAGGATGTGCCGGGAGTTGGTGTCAAGCCCCTCGAAGGGGTCGGACAGGATAATCGTCCGGCTGCCGGAAAGCAGGGCGCGGCAGAGCAGGGTTCGCCGGATTTCGCCGGTGGAAAGGTATTTGATCCCCCGGTCCAGGATGGGCGTGATCCCCCAGCGGGCTGCCTGGGGATGGCCGTCCAGCGTTGCACCGGCACCGGATTCCGGGAAAATTTCAGCCAAATATCGCCGCACCGTGCGGCCTATGTCCACCCCGCCTTCCACATAGTCGCTGTCGTCCTGGCGGCGCTCCTCTTCGATAAGGGAAGCGGCGGCCTCCAGGGACACCAACGCGCAGTCCGGGATCGTTTCCGCCAGAAGGCGGACAAAGGCTTCCTTGCCCCCGCCGGACGCTCCGGTGATGAGCCAGAGATCATCCGCATCTTCGGCCAATATGGGTGTGTAAAATTCAGGCATACATTTACTATAACAATTACAGCACGTTATTTCAAGGGGCCCTGGTGCTTTGCAATTCTCATTTACAAAAATTTTTTACCGCGAAGTCGAATAAGTCGCATGGCCCCCCGCAAGGGGGCGGCGTTTCCAGCGAAAAGAAAGAAAAAAAGTGGCTTTTATCCCTGAAAACTTCTTCGACTTGGCGGTTAAATTCCTTTTATTTTTCGTAAATGAGAATTGCTGGGTGCTTTGTCAGCAGCCCCGGCCAGCCCCCGCCCCCAAACACCAGCCCGGTTGCTGATCCTGTCGAAGCATCCCGGCAGCCCCGGCCAGCCCCGCATAAAACAAAAGCGGCTCCCCGTTGCCGGAAACCTTGATTACTCATAGTGTGTCCACATACGGATAACTTTTACTATTCCCTAGCATGGGGCATTGGCGCCGTCTTTGATATTATTGGGGGCGGGCAAAACTTGATACACAAGGTGGTACCGTATGTTGATTCTGCGCGAATAGGCGTCGGTATAGCCCTGCAGTTTTTCATAGGGCGGGGGGGTTGGAATGGATTTTGACGAATCACCCTGAGCAATGCCGCCGCCTTTGGTTTTAGCCCTGCGTGTTCCAGTTTTCGCGCGTCTTTGATGGCCGGATTGGTCAGCACGATATTATACATCGGGCCATACCCCGGACAGCGGCACACATTGGGACACGGGGGTGTCGCGGCCTTCCCGGATCGCGGCGGCCATGCCGGGGATTGACTGCAGGTAGGTTGAGTCATCCTCGGTCAATACATTCCGGTATTTTTGAAACAGCACAAAGTCCCGCACCAGAGCGAGCAGCTCCCCAGGGAGCGCGTCAATTTCGGTCTTGACCGAATCGCGGATAGCCGTATAATCCTTTTGTAAAACTGCCATAGGTACCTCAGAGCAGTAGCATACACTATTGAGCGGCAAAAGTCAAATCAAACCAATATGCCCCTCGGTAGGTATGTTCGCCCTTGACCCATCCCTGCCTCAAACAAAGGCGGCCAGCCCAGCCCTCAAACCCAGGCGGCCTCCGCCCCCTGCGCCAGCCCAGCGAGCCATCTCAGCCCAGCGCGCACAACAGGCGGCTTCCCAGCCAGCCTTCTCAGCCCAGCGCCCCTTCCCAGCCAGCCTCCCCGGAAGCCCAGCGACCTTCCCCCGCCCCCAAACAAAGGCGGCCCTCCGTCCCCGGAGCCCGCCCTCTGCGCACACCCAGCGCCTCTCAAGGGCGCAGACCGCCTGCGGCGGACTGCGAGTGCCGTGGGCATTGACATTACTAAAAATATACCCTATGCTCTGTTTTAGGAGAAAGAATATGCAGACACTTCAGTTACGTATCGACCTTCCCGATATGGTCAATGCCAGTGAGCCCTACTTAAAGAACTTTTTGGCGGCGAAGCTCTATGAACGGCAGGAATTATCCCTTGGTCAAGCCGCTGATGCGGCGAGTATGCCCAAAAGGGCCTTTGCCGAGACGCTGGGGTTGTATGGCGTTTCGTTGTTTTCACAAACCGCCGATGAATTAGCGGAAGACATCGCCAATGCCTAATGTGATTTCCAATACCAGTTGTTTAATCGCCCTGTCCAACATTGATATGCTGGACTTACTGCAACAGCGTTACGGGCGCATCTTGATTACACCGGAAGTTGAGCGCGAATTTGGTGAAGTGTTGCCGGACTGGATTGCCGTTGTTCCTGTCCGCGATGGGTATCGAACGCTCTTGATTAACAGTCACCTTGACCTAGGCGAATCAAGCACCATCGCGTTGGCCGGTGAGATGGCTGATCCGTTAGTCATCCTGGATGATGGGAAGGCTCGGAAATATGCTAAAAGCATCGG
>JAITMZ010000008.1 GCA_031290725.1 Spirochaetaceae bacterium | reverse complement strand
GGCGGCGGGCTCCCCGATTCGGATCCCAACTACGGCGGGCGGGACGGGGACCCCCGCGTACAGATTCTTGTCTATAAAAACTCTATGACGGGTCTGGGCGGCTACTTCTGGCAGAAGGACTGGTTTTCCCAGGCGGAGTTAGATCGCACAGCCTATCCCCCTCCTTTAAAAACTAATTACGCAGAGATTTTTTACCTTAACAGCGTTTATCTTGATAAGCTTGATCCAAGTTTTATGTATTCCACCCTGGCGCATGAATTCCAGCACATGATCAACTTCAACCTGAAGAGAATCCGGCAAGGGCTCACATCCCCAACGTGGTACGACGAAATGCTCTCCATGCTTACCGAGGATGTGATAGACCCGTTCATCGGCATCCCGGCGACGGATGCGGGACATCCGATACGACAGCGCATGCCGAGCTTCCTTGCGACGTATAACGATTATGGTCTGGAAGAGTGGGTGAACGGCAGCGCCGCGGTGTATCCAAAAAACTATGCCTTCGGGGCCTACCTTGTGCGGAATTACGGCGGGCCGCTGCTGCTGCAAAAGATGCTGGCAAACAACAGCGTGGGCATTGCTTCAATCAGCGCGGCCCTTGGCGAAATAACCCCCGGCATGAACTTTCAGCACGCCCTCGACCGCTACGGCGAGGCGCTGGTCTACAACGGCACCGCCCCGGACGTCATCTCGTTTAACCATGACGTCACCCAAACTGTCAACGGGAAATCGTATACGTTTGCCGGCTTTAATATATGGAATATGACAAGGAATCCGGGGCCGGGCAAGGGGCCGAAGTCTTATGCCGCGTCGGATGATGTGAAGGGGTACTCGGTTCAACTACAGCTCCTCGCTACGAATCAGAGCGGCGATTTTTCCGTTACGCTGAATAGACCCGTCAGCCCTTATATCGACCTTTATGTTATGACCCGGGCGGCAGCCCCCTAAGGAAGCACTGTATTCTTTGTCAATGGGGATTGCCGCATTTTACTGAAAACCGCTTAACACGCAGGGGATTCTGTGGTATACTTACCCTATGCGTGTTATCGCGGATTTGCACATACACAGCCGTTACTCCCGGGCCACCAGCCCGCGCCTCACCCCGGCGCATCTTGACCGGTGGGCGCGCATCAAGGGGATCGCGCTGCTGGGAACCGGGGACTGTACCCACCCGGCGTGGCTGGCGGAACTGCGGGAACAGCTTGACGACGCGGAAGAGGGGCTTTACACGCTGAAGAGCGGCGTCCACACGGAATTCGACCACACCACGGCGCTTATCGAGGGGCTGCCGGCGCCGGGCGTTGATGCCGGGGGGGTGGACGTGCGGTTTGCCCTCACCGGGGAGATCAGTACCATCTACAAAAAGGACGGCAGGACACGGAAGGTACATCATGTGGTGCTTCTCAGCAGCTTCGCGGCGGCGCAGGCTTTCCAGGCGAGCCTTGAGCGCATCGGCAACATCCGAAGCGACGGGCGGCCCATTCTGGGGATTGACTCCCGGGACCTGCTGGCGCTGCTCCTGGAGGCGGACCCGGCGGGTATTCTGATCCCCGCGCACATCTGGACGCCCTGGTTCTCCGCCCTGGGGGCAAAGAGCGGGTTCGATTCCATCGGCCAGTGCTACGGTGACCTGTCGTCCCGTATCAGTGCCGTGGAGACCGGGCTGTCCTCCAATCCGCCTATGAACTGGGCAGTGCCGTCCCTGGAACGCTTCGCCATCGTGTCCAACTCGGACGCCCACTCGCCGGAACGCCTGGGGCGGGAGGCCACGATTTTCGACATGGACCTGTCATTCGGCGGTCTTTCATGCGCCCTGCGGCCGTCCGGCATCATCGGCACGGTGGAGTTTTTCCCCCAGGAAGGGAAATACCACTACGACGGCCACCGGAACTGCGGCGTGTGGATGACCCCGGAGGATGCCGCCGCATCGGGTTTTTGCTGCCCGGTGTGCCATAAGCCCCTGACCCGCGGCGTGATGGGCCGGGTGATGGAGCTGGCGGGGGCCCCCGTGGACGAGAGCGCCCCGTGCCCGCCGGGTGGGGAGGGTAACCGCCGTCCCTACTATTCGCTGATTCCCCTGCGGGAACTGCTGGGGGAACTGCTGGGCACCGGGGCCGGGTCCAAAAAGGTGGACGCCGCGTACGGCAGCATCATTAACCGCGGGGGAAGCGAACTGGGTATCCTCATGGATGCGCCCCTGTCCCGCCTGGAAGCCCTGCATGTCCCCGGCCTGTCGGGGGAGCTTCTGGCCCGCTCTGTCCGGCGCATGAGGGACGCCCAGGTGTCCGTCACGCCGGGGTATGACGGCGAGTATGGGGTGGTGCGGGTATGTCCCGCCGGAGTATCGCCACAACCCCACGGCGTGCCGCCACAGCTGCAAAGCGTATTGCCGCAGCCGCACAACATGCCGTCACAGCCCGCCGGCGGCTTTGTGCCCAGTCCGGCACAGGCGGCTGTCATTGCCGGCGGCGCACGGCACGCCCTGGTGATCGCGGGGCCCGGCGCAGGGAAGACGGCCACGGTGGCGGCGCGGATCGGGCGGCTTGTGGATGAGGGGGTTGACGGCGCATCCATCCTGGCGGTAACCTTCACGGTGAAAGCTGCGGAGGAATTACGGGGGCGCATCCGGGCTGCCCGGACAGAGGCGCCGGTTGAATCCGTGGTGACGGCTACTTTCCATTCCCTGTGCGCCTCGATTCTCCGGGAACAGGGTGTGCCGGCGGCCATCCTGCCCGACGAAGCGCGGGACAAGGTGCTGGAGGAGGTCTGCCGGGGGAGCGGTGTACCGGCGGGCAGCCTGGCCCGCTATATCGAGGGCCGGAAGCGCTTTCTGCTCCTGCCCGGTGAACAGGGGTCCGCGGAAGCGGGGGAACTGAAGGCCGATATGGACGCCCTCTACGAGCGCTACCGGGCGCGGCTTCACGCTGACGCCGTCTTGGACTTTGACGACCTTTTGGCCGGCACCGTCCGTCTGCTTGCCGCCCGGCCCCAGATGCTAGCCCGCTATCGCTGCCGCTTCCGCCACATTCTGGTGGACGAATACCAGGACATCAATTACGCCCAATACGCGCTGATCCGCCTGCTCGCTCCGAATCTGGACGACGCGCCGTCCCTGTGGGTTATCGGCGACCCGAACCAGGCGATCTACGGCTTTCGGGGGTCCGACGCAGGCTTTATTCACCGCTTCGCCGACGATTATCCCGATGCCCGGCGCTTCCTGTTGTCCCGCAGTTTTCGTTGTGCACAGGGGGTGGCCGCCGCCGCAAGCCGCCTGGTGGACACTGCGCTTGAGGGCAGCGCCGGGGAGGTGGCGCTCTACCGCGCCGAATACCCCAGCGGCAAAGCCGAGGCGGAAGGCATCGCCCGGCACATCGCGGCTTTGATCGGCGGTGCCACGTTTTTTGCCCACGACTCCGGAGCCGCCGGTTGTGCGGACGGGGAGGGGGACGCCGCTCCCGGGGACTGCGCGATTCTGCTCCGCACCATCGCCTTGGCTGACCCGTTTGTGCAGGCCCTGAACGACCACGGCATCCCCTATGTGCTGCAAAACGACGAGTCCCGGCGGATAGACTCGGCGGGCATCGCGGTGGAGGGGGTGCGAATCATGACCATCCACGCGGCCAAGGGACTGGAGTTCCCCCGGGTGTTCGTCCCCGCCCTGGAGGACGGATTGCTGCCCTTCATCCTCTACCGCGACCGGAGTGCCCCCGGCTTCACCGAGCACCTGGCAGAGGAGAAGCGCCTGCTCTACGTGGCCATGACCCGTGCGCGGTACGGCCTTTCCCTGTCCTGGGCAAAGCAGCGGGTCTATCATGGCCGCATGTTGGAAAATCCCCCCTGCCGCTTCCTCGCGGCGCTGGAAGATCTGGTCCCTCTGCGCCGGGAACAGGGAAAAGTGCGGCAGCGGGACGCGCAGCTGTGGCTTTTTCAAAAAAAAGAATGAATCCACCCACACCCACGCCGAACACGTGCACCCGCCCCCGGACTACATTGTTTCCATATCCCGTTCCGCCAGGGCTGCCATGCTGCCTGTCTGTGCCCACAGTCTCTCCGCCTGGACGGCCCATCCGGCGAAATCAACGGGGTTCTCCGGGTAAGAGCGGTAGTGTTTAAGGATTTTGCTCCCAATCCCCGCCGCGCCCATCAGGTTACGCAGCGCCCGGAAAGAAAGCCCGCCGGTCACCAAGCCCCCCAGCAGGCCCAGGAGCAGGTTGTGCTGCCCCTTCTCGCTTTCGTCCTCAAAGATGATGCTGTGTTTAAACTCGTAGTCGTTTTCTTCGGGGGTACAGTCCACGGCGCCGGAGAGCATAGCCAAGTTTTGAGCGAATTCCGCCCCCTGGCTTCGCTGATAGCGTGTGTTCACCCCCCAAGAGGATCCGCGGGTAGGGTAGGCGCCGTCCTTCATAACCCTGCCGAATTCCTCCGCAGCAATGGAACACAGGAGCCAGGCGTAGGGCACCCCTTCGCCTGACCAGGGATTAGTGATGCACGCCGCATCTCCCAACGCCACGAATCCGTCGGCCACAAAGCTATAGGGCGGACGCCGGTAGGGTGTGCCGCTCTGCTCGATGTATTCCACCTCGTGTTCCGGCAGATAGCCCAGCGCCTCGAAGCGCTTCCATGCCTTGTCGGCGTAGTCCAGGGACAGGTTGGCGCCGATCCCCAGGATTGCCCCGGAGTCGTTCATCCGCGGGGCGAGCCAGGTTTTATAGTATGCCCAGGTTTGTGTGCAGGTGGGTTTATCCCGCTCGGGGTGGGCGAGCTTGACGTAGCGCAGTACCACGTAGAACTGGTCCCGCGGCCCGGTGATAAAGTTTTCCACCCCGCAGCCGTCGGGCAGCTTGGTCCGCAGGGCCGCGCCGATCCCCGAGGCGTCCGCCGTGAGCCGTGCTTTCACGCATAGCTCACCGCCTTTGTGCCGGAAAATAGCGCCTGAGAGACAGGGTGCATCGTCAAAGCGGGGTTCGATGAATTCCGTGTCGAACAGCAGCTCCACGCCCTGCTCCCGCGCCCAGGCCGCCAAACGCTTCATCAGGGGCGCCCGGCGAAGCACCAGTATATCGGCGTTCTGGTTTTTGGGCCATCGGTTTAACGCCGACCGGAGTACCGTCCGGTGAAAGGTTTCCACGTAGTCCGGGTCGCCGGGCCCCGGTTCCGGCAAGCCGAAGCGGGCAAAATGTTCCTTCCCGATGTGGATGATATCGTAGCGTGTGCCCAGGTCTGTCTCTGGAGAACGGTCCATAACCAGTACCCGGTATCCCTGCTTCGCCATGAGTCCCGCGAAATACAGTCCCGCGGTACAGGCCCCAAGAATCAATACATCGGTTTCTCGTTCCATATATGCCTCCTATGAAAGCGCTTACTTGGCCTAAAAATTCCGTTTCACCTTCTTAGTGGTGGTCATTTCCAGCGGTTCATCCAGGATGATGATGTTGGAAATTTTAGCGTAAGGCTGGAAGGTGCGATTTACGTTGTCGATGATTTCCTTTATGGGAGGCAGCGCCTCTTTTTTGTACGACGGCGCCTTCCGGGCAACCCCCAGCCGATTCACCAGGTCATCTGAGGGATACACCAGCGCCTCGATGCCTTCGCTTTTGGTGCTCTTCTCCGCCACATAACCCCGCACGGTGATCTGCTCGATGTCGGTGAACAGTTGGAATGCGTTTTCCAGTTCTTCGGGGTATACGTTTTTCCCGCCTTCGGTGACGATCATGTTTTTCGCCCGGCCTGCCAGGTACAGATAGCCCTCGTTGTCCAAGCGGCCCAAATCGCCGGTCTTGAACCAGCCGTCCGGGGTGAACATGGCGGCGGTTTCTTCCGCCATATTATAGTAGCCCTGCATCACCATGGGGCCCTTCACCGCCACCTCCCCCACGTTCTCGTCGTCGGGATCCAGGATGGTCATCTCCATGTGGGGGAAAAAGTACTGCCCCACGCACTCGATTTTGAAGTGCTCGAGGGGATTCAGGGCGATGATGGGGGACGTCTCCGTCAGACCGTAACCCTGGATAAAGTCGATTCCCAGCTCATTGTATATTTTGAAAACGCTCGCTGCCAGTGGCCCGCCCCCGCAGATAGCCACCCGAAGCGTGGAAATACTCGCCTTGTCCAGCACGGCGTGGAACATATTTTTGCCGGGATTTTTTCCCGTCGTTTT
Source organism: Spirochaetaceae bacterium (assembly GCA_031290725.1). GTDB lineage: Bacteria > Spirochaetota > Spirochaetia > Treponematales > Treponemataceae > JAISTZ01. The sequence goes on along the minus strand of JAITMZ010000008.1, from coordinate 10,006 downwards.
TTTGATGCAGTAGGAAATCCACATGAGGAACTTCAGAATACCGTACACCACGAAGCCTTTTTCCCGGATACCCTTCAAAATACCCGCCAAAAGTTTATTGAACAGGAGCGGCACCCCCAAAAGCAGGGTTATCTCTCCTTCCCGCAGTTCCTTGAGCATCCGGGTCACCGCCATGGTTTTGCCAAAGACAATAGACGCGCCGCAGGAGATAGCCTCGATGAACACCGCCAGCATGGTGTAGGAGTGGTGCAGCGGGAGGAGGGCGTAGAATACATCGGTGGGGAACAAATCCAGGCGGGTGGCGGCGATGTAGCAATCCGACACCAGGTTTTTGTGGGAAAGCACGACCCCCTTGGGATTGCCCGTGGTACCCGACGTAAAGAGGAGCGCCGCCGTATCGTTTTCCGAAATCGGCACCGGCAGTGCGGCGGGAGAAGCCTCCAGGTTATATGCGTACAGGTCAGAAAACTTGGGAGACAGGGAATAGATCGCCGCGCCGCAGGGGTTTTTTACAAAATACTGATGCTTCTCCTCGTCCACGAAGAACAGCTTGGGGGTCGCCGCGCGAAGCAGGTTGGAAATCTCCGCATCGTGGAGGGCGAAGTCAATGGGCACGATGACGGCCCCCGTGAAAAGGGCGGACAGATACACCGTGGCCCACTCGGAGCCGTTCTTGCCGCACACCGCCACGTGGTCGCCCTTTTGTACGCCCTGGGCGATCATCCAGGAAGCCAGGGTGTGACACCGGTCCAGCACTTGGCGATAGGTGTACGTCACCTTTTCCGGCACAAAATCGACAAAACAGGGGCGCTCATTGAATCGAGCGGTGTTGATGGTAAAGAGTTCCGGCAGGGTAGGCCACTCGCCGACAAATGATTTCCCGCGCCATTCATCCAGGAATGTCCAGGGTAAAATTTTTTTCTGTGTATTCATACCGAATTTGACACCGTCCGTCGAAAAAAGTTGACGAATTTTTTGTTTTTTTATCAAAAAAATTCGTGTTTTTTGCATATTTCTCTTTCTTTCTTTCGCTTTTTAACAGATAATAGAAGTGTATGAGGAAGTTGTATTGTAACATCGCCATTCTCGTTTTCCTCTGTGCATCCCAGGGGTTTTCCCAAAACCTGGGGATGGCCCAGGCGGCTGAACAGGCGCGGCTTTCCCGTGAAAAGCTGATCACCTACGGCCGGCGCTTTTTAGGCACCCGGTACCGCGCCGGCGGCAGCGATCCCGGCAGCGGTCTGGACGACGTGGGCTTTGTGTCCCTGGTTTTCCGGGATGCCGCCGACGTCACCCTGCCGCGCACCCTGCCGACTCTGCATCAGTCCGTCCGAACCATTGATCCGGCCTACAAGGAGCCCGGGGACATACTCTTTTTCCGCCTGGACAATACGTCGGTCAACCATGTGGGTATCTACATAGGGAGCAACCAGTTCATCCATTCCCAGGCCACGGGGGTGAATACCGGGGTGATTCTGTCGTCCCTGAGCGAGTTTTACTGGACCACGCGATTTTACTCTGCGGCCCAGGTGCTGCCCTCGGCGATAAACCCTTCCACGGAGACCCTCTACGAAGTCCAGCGGGGCGGCCGGGGTGTGGAGCCCTCCAATCAATTCAACGAGGGTCTGCCCCCAGACTGGTGGGGCCCGCCCCCGCCGCCAGGTCCCGCCCGGGAAGCGGAGGACGGCGAGCACGGTGATGGCGAACCGTCGTGGTTTGCGGAGCATATAAAAGTGGATTATTCGTTCACTTTTGACTGGTCGGTACTCTCCGGCGAGGGGGCGGCGCTTTATGGCCGGGGACTGAGCGTTTTGGCCCACGCAAGATACCGGGCGCGGATATTTGAGATCGGTCTGGCCACCGGGGTGATCGTCGATTTTTCCATGGAGATCGCCCGTTTTCCCCTCCTGTTTTCCGTGCTGATCAACGACAGCTTCGATATCTACCTGGGGCCGGTGTTTTCCACCCAGCCCGCTGTCATTCCCAAGACATCCACGGAGGCAAAGCCGTCGATATTTCCGGGGATGATCGGTCTGGCCTGGCATTCCCCCCCCTTCACACTGAAAACGGTGGAGCTGCGGATCATTCAGGATGTGCGGTTCTCCATTTTCAATAACGAGCACAATAACACCCTGTCCGCCTCGGATACCGTGTCCGCAGGGCTCAGTTTATCCACCGGAGTATCGGTCAGGATGCGGCGGTAAGGGATGATGAACAAACTGTACGGTGCGGGATTGCTGCTCTCTGCCGTCATTCTGTGCTCCTGCTCGGTGCGCGCCGAAATGGTGGTGGGTGCCGACGGCAGCATCGCTGTTCACGCCGCCTCTTCCTCCAGGCCTGAGGTAAACGACGTGATCGCGGGTTTGGGAACCGCCCTGTGGGGCGGCGGCAATCCTTTTGACGGCGGACGAATTCGCGCGGGTCTTTTGGCTGCCGGGTTCACCGCCGCCGCCGTTTCAAACGGAGAGGGCATCTCCTTCCGCGTCGATACTGCGGGTCCCTCCGCCCAGGCCGTGTTCGATTCCGTGAACCGGGCGTGGGGCACTCTAAATCCTGCTTCCGGCGGGGACCCCCCGGTGGTCTTCCGGGCTGTCGGCGCAGAAGAAGGTATCTTCCGGCTGGTGGTTTCCCCGGATACCATGCCCGCCCTGCTTTCCCTGTTTCCTCCGGAGAGTGCCGACTACCTTGCCCTGGTCACCTCCCTCATATCCCCGGAATTCGTCGCCGGAGGAGACCGCCGGACATCCCTGGACAACACGGCGGCCATTTACGGCCAGTCCGTCGCCCGCGCTTTAGGCGAAAGCGTCGTGGATTTTATATTCACTGCCCCCGCGTCCATTACCGGCTGGGATGCCCCGCCCTGGGTCACCGCGACCAGAACTGACCGGCACACAGTCCGCTTCGCCATCCCCCTGATGGATATTCTCGCCGGTCCGACCCGCAAAACTTTTGTTCTCCGCTGGCGCGCCTAGCAGCCTGTCGGACTTCCCGATTTTGGGCTAAAGCCCGACAAACTCCTAGGATTCCGCGCTGGAACTGCTGCCCACCCACTTGACTTCTTTTTTATCATGGGTTATACTATTTGTATAGGAGTAAAATTGAATGAGTGAACCTAAAAAATTGAAGCCCTTCATTAATGGGCAATTTGTGGAAACAAAGACGCAAAAGTATACCGATGCCTATAACCCCAGCACCGGTGAAGTGATCGCCAAGGTGCCCTGTTGTACCAAGGAAGAGGTGTACCAGGCGATTGCGGCGGCAAAAGCGGCCTTCCCCGGCTGGTCCTCCACATCAGCGGTCAAGCGTGTCCAGGTGCTGTACAACCTGCGAAACCTGATCATCAAGCACATGGATGAACTCACCCACTTGGTGGCCCTGGAAAACGGCAAGGCCTGGGAAGAAGCGGCCGGCGATGTGCTCAAGGCCCGGGAAGCCACGGAACATGCCATCTCCGCGCCCTCCCTCTTGCAGGGCGAAAGCCTGATGGATGCCACCACGGGTTACGACTCGGTGCTCTACCGGGAACCCTTGGGGGTGTTCGCGGGAATCGTCCCCTTCAACTTCCCCGCCATGATCCCTATGGGCTGGATGACCCCCTTGTGCATCGCCTGCGGGAACACCATCGTCATCAAGGCGGCCACTTTTACGCCCCAGACGGCCCTGCGGTTCGCCGAGTTGTATAAAGAAGCGGGTCTCCCCGACGGGGTGATCAACGTGGTCACCTGCACCCGGAACGAGGCGGAACTGTTGCTGGAACATCCTGACGTAAAGGGCGTGAGTTTCGTGGGATCCACCTCAGTGGGGCTCCACGTCTATAAGACCGCGGCAGCCCATGGCAAGCGGGTACAGGCCCTGTGCGAGGCAAAAAATCACGCCCTGGTGCTGGAGGATGCCCCCATTGAGCGCACTGCGGCGGGGATCATCAACAGCGCCTTCGGGTGCGCGGGGGAGCGCTGCATGGCCCTGCCGGTGATCGTCGTTCAGGAGGGCATTGCGGATAAATTGGTGGCGGCCATTGTGGATAAGGCCAAGGCGCTGAAAGTGGGCCCGGCATATGATAAAACCACTGGCTTGGGTCCCGTGGTGAACGCGGAACACAAAAAATCCATCGAAGACTGGATCCAGCGTGGCTTGGACGAAGGCGCAAAGATGGTGTTGGACGGTCGGGACTACAGGGTACCGGGCTTTGAGAAGGGGTTCTACCTGGGGGCCACGGTGCTGGACCACGTGCAGCCCGGTATGCGGGTGGGCACGGAGGAAATCTTCGGGCCGGTACTCTGCGTGAAACGGGTGAAGACCTTCAACGAGGGCCTCAAGATTATGAACGAGAACCCCTTCGCCAACGGTTCGGTGATCTATACCCAGAACGGCTACTTCGCACGGGAATTTGCCCGGCGTACCGACGGCGGCATGGTAGGGATCAACGTGGGAATCCCGGTGCCCGTGGGGGTGTTTCCCTTCTCGGGGCATAAGAATTCCTTTGTCGGCGACCTGCACTGTCTGGGCAAGGACGGCATCCGCTTCTACACCGAGACCAAGGTGGTCACCACCCACTTCTTTGACGAGGACGAAAAGAAGGCCGGCAAGGTGGGCACTTGGGACGGAACCATGTAGGATGCCGCCCGGAGAAATATGAAGAGATAAAGATGGACGAAATTCTTGAACTGCTCAGGCAAAACGCCCGGATTTCCAATGTAGACATCGCCGCCATGACCAAACGAACCGTGGCGGAGGTGTCCCAGGATATCCGTGCCCTGGAGGACGGCGGGGTGATATTGAAATACGCCGCTATTGTGGACCCGATGAAGGATCCGGCGCGGAAGCAGGGCGTGCGGGCGGAGATCGAAATTCAGGTAACCCCGGAGCGGGAACGCGGCTTTGACGCCCTGGCGGAGCGAATTTATCGGTTCCCCCAAGTGAAATCCCTCTACCTTATGTCCGGCGGCTACGACCTGAAAGTGGTGATCGAGGGCGACACCTTGCAGGATGTAGCGCACTTCGTGGCCCACAAGCTGTCGTCTCTGGCGGGCGTCAAAAGCACCAAGACCCTTTTTCTGCTCAAGACTTACAAAGAAAACGACGTGATCTATGCGGCGGAAAACCTTGACCGGCGTGAGGGGGTGACCGCGTGAGGGCCGACCGGTTTTCACACAAAATTTCCCACATCCCGCCATCGGGGATCCGGCGATTTTTTGAGATCATCGCCGGGAGGAGTGATATTATCTCCCTGGGGGTAGGGGAGCCGGATTTCCCCACCCCCTGGCATATACGGGAAGAAGCCTTCTATTATATGGAACGGGGCCGCACGTCTTATACATCCAACTGGGGGTTGCAGGAATTGCGGGACGCCATCGCAAAAAAACAGGAACAATACAATTTGTATTACAACCCACGGAAGGAAATCCTCATCACCATCGGCGTGTCCGAAGCCATCGATGCGGTGCTTCGGGCGATTTTGAATCCCGGCGATGAAATCCTGGTGGCCGAGCCCTGCTATGTGTCATACCAGCCCCTGGCGGCCCTGTGCGGAGCGGAGTTGGTGCACATCGACACGTCCGCCACGAATTTTGTACCCACTGCGGAGGCCATCTCCAAGGCTGTGACGCCCCGGACAAAAGCGCTCATGCTGTGCTCCCCCAGCAACCCTACCGGCAGAATGATCCCGGCGGTAGAACTGGGAAAAATCGCGGCGGTGGTGAAAAAGCACGACCTGTGGGTTTTGTCCGATGAGGTCTACTGCGAGCTGGTCTACGACGGCAAGAAGCATGTTTCCATCGGTTCCTTCCCGGGCATGAAGGACCACGCAGTGATACTGAACGGCTTTTCCAAGTCCTTCGCCATGACAGGCTGGCGGATAGGCTACCTGTGCTGCTGCGAGGCGCTTATGGAGCAGGTCTACAAGCTGCATCAGTATTCCACTATCTGCGCCCCGACGATGAGTCAGTATGCGGCGCTGGAGGGTTTGAAAAACGGTGCGGTAGAGGTGGAGCGGATGCGGGTCTCCTACCAGCAGCGCCGAAATTTGATGTACACCGCCTTTCGGAACATGGGCTTCCCGGTGGCGGAACCGGACGGCGCCTTCTACCTGTTCCCGGAGATTCGCAAAACCGGCTTGTCGTCGGAAGAATTCGCAGCGTTGCTCATTGACCATTATCAGGTGGCGGTGGTGCCGGGAAATGTCTTTGGCGCTGGGGGCGAAGGCTTTGTGCGTTGCTGCTACGCCACGGATGTGGAAAAAATCAAGGCCGCCCTGGAGCGAATCCGGGCAATGTATACAGATTTGAAGGGATGATGAAATATATCATGGCCCTGGATCAGGGCACCACCAGTTCCCGGTGCATCATATTCGACAAGCAGGGAAACGCGGTCAGCGCGGCCCAAAAGGAGTTCACCCAGTACTTTCCCAAACCGGGCTGGGTGGAACACGACCCCCTGGAAATCTGGTCCAGCCAGTCCGGGGTCATGGCGGAGGCGCGGGCCCGGATAGGGGCGGGCGCGGCGGACATCGCGGCTTTGGGCATCACCAATCAGCGGGAAACCACCATCGTCTGGGAGCGGGAAACCGGCGCCCCGGTGTACAACGCCATCGTTTGGCAGTGCCGCCGCACCGCCGAATATTGCGACGTCCTGAAAGCCAAAGGATTCGACAAAACCATAAAAGCAAAGACCGGGCTGGTGGCGGACGCCTACTTTTCCGCCACCAAAATCCGCTGGATACTGGAAAACGTGCCCGGCGCGCGGGAAAAGGCCGGCAGGGGCGAACTGGCCTTCGGCACCGTGGACACCTGGCTCATCTGGAAACTCACCGGCGGCCGCGTCCACGCCACGGACTACACCAACGCATCCCGCACCATGCTGTTCAACATCCACACCCTGCGCTGGGACGAGGAAATCCTGCGGGAACTTGACATCCCCCGGTCAATGCTGCCGGAAGTGCGGCCTTCCGCCGGCGTTTTCGGCATGGCCCGGGCGGAATTTCTGGGGGGCGAAGTCCCTGTCGCCGGAGTGGCGGGCGACCAGCAGGCGGCCCTCTTCGGCCAGTGCTGCTTTGAGCCCGGCATGGTCAAAAACACCTACGGCACGGGCTGCTTTATTTTGATGAACACCGGCGAAAAAGCCGTGGAAAGCAAGAACGGCCTGATCACCACCATCGCCTGGGGGCTTGACGGCAAGGTCAGCTATGCCCTGGAGGGAAGCGTCTTCGTGGCGGGCTCGGCCATACAGTGGCTCCGGGACGGGCTCAAGATTATCGACAGCGCTTCCCTGAGCGAGCACTACTGCACCGGCGTCCCGGACACCGGCGGCGTGTACGTGGTGCCCGCCTTCGTGGGCCTGGGCGCGCCCTACTGGGACCAGTACGCCCGGGGCGCCATTGTGGGCCTGACCCGGGGCACCGGCAAGGCGCATTTGATTCGCGCCACGGTGGAATCCCTGGCTTTTCAAAGCGCCGACGTTATCCGGGCAATGGAGGCCGACGCCGGCACAGCCATCAAGGCCGTTCGGGCGGACGGCGGGGCCAGCGCCAACAATTTCCTCATGCAGTTCCAGGCGGACATTCTGGCTGCACCGGTGCTCAGGCCGGCTGTCATTGAGAGCACCGCCCAGGGCGCGGCTTATTTGGCGGGTCTTGCGGTGGGCTGCTACAAGGATAGTGCGGACATTCTGCGCAATGTGGGGGGGCACAAGACCTTCGCGCCGGCTATGGAAGCCGCCCGCCGGAATGTCCTGCTCGCGGGCTGGAAAAAAGCGGTCGGCTGTTCTCTGGGCTGGGCAAAAGACTAAATTATCTTTTTCCGCTTCCACGGCTTTGACCGCGGCAAGCGTTTTTGGGATGAGCGCATTATTTGAGGAGATTTACTATGGGACAAAACGAAGTGGTCTACGCGGCTTTTGACGAAATGCGGGAGTTTATGCGCAAGGCCTTTGCGGCGGCGGGGGTTTCCCCGGAGGACGCGGCTGTCTGCGCGGACGTGCTGATTGAATCGGACAAGCGGGGGATAGACTCCCACGGGGTAGGGCGGCTCAAGCCCATCTACCTGGACCGCATCAGGGAAGGCATCCAGCGCGTGAAAACCAACTTTGAGGTGGTGCGGGAAACTCCCACCACGGCGGTGATCGACGGGCACGACGGCATGGGGCACGTGATCGGCGTGCGGGCCATGGGGATGGCTGTTGCCAAGGCGCGCGCCTGCGGCATGGGCATGACCGTGGTGCGGAATTCCACCCACTACGGCATCGCGGGCTACTACGCCCTCATGGCCGCCAGGGAGAACATGATTTGCTTTACGGGCACCAACGCCCGGCCGTCCATTGCGCCCACCTTCGGGGTGGAAAACATGCTGGGTACCAATCCCCTCACCATCGGTTTTCCCACGGACGAGGACTTTCCCTTTGTGCTCGACTGCGCCACGTCGATTACCCAGCGGGGCAAGATCGAGCACTACGCCCGGATAAACAAGGCCATGCCCGCAGGCTGGGTGATCGACCGGACGGGCGCGGCGGTAACCGACCCCAACGCGGCCTTGCAGGGTCTGGTGGACGGCGGCTGCGCCCTGTGCCCGCTGGGGGGCATCGGCGACGAGCTGGCGGGCTACAAGGGCTACGGGTACGCGGCGGTGGTGGAGGTGCTCTCCGCGGCGCTCCAGGGGGGCATCTTCCTGAAGGCTCTGGGGGGCGTCAACAGCGACGGCAGCCACCGGCCCTACCACCTGGGGCATTTTTTCATGGCCATTGACGTTGCCGCGTTCACCGAACCCGCAGCTTTCAAGAAAACCGCCGGGGACATCCTCCGGGAACTGAGGGCGTCCAAAAAGGCCCGGGGGCAGGACCGCATCTACACTGCGGGCGAAAAGGAGTATTTGGCTTTTGTGGAACGCAGCAAGACCGGAATTCCCATCAACCGGGCGGTGCGGGCGTCATTGACCGCGGCGCGGGACGAGTACCGGGTGGAGCATGTGTTTTCGTGGGAAAAGTAACCCTTCCCACATGCTCTGTTGACCGACGATTCCCTAAGCGATTGCCGGTTTTTCCCGGTCGCGTATTTTTCAGTATGTGCGTGATGAGGCGAAAGACGGCGGAAACACCGAAAAGCAACAAGGCGCTAACCGAAAGAATGTTGTTCATATCAACCTCCAATCAAGCATTGAATAAGCGTAATAACCAAACCTACGATACCGGCAATTTCAGAAACGAAGGCGGTAATGTCCCGAAACCGCTTTTTTACTTTCCGTTTCTTTTTCTTGCCATCTCATAAATAGTATAGTACCTTTTTTTTGATTTTGTCAATTTCTTTTACCTATTTTTTTACAATTTTTTTGACAAACCCACAAAAATGTGGTATACTGAACTATGGTCTATATGAGGAGATTATATGAGTAGCTTGATGCAGCACTTGTGCGATGAGATGACGCTGCCCAGGATGATCCGGGTAAAACAGCGCTTTGACGGGCAGAAAATCGATGCGGGGCACATTCCCGCCCTCGTTGCCGCCGAGCTTTCCCGGCCGGAGATCGCCGGTAAAATCAGCGCCGGAAAGACGGTGGCCGTCACCTGCGGGAGCCGGGGGGTGGTCAACGTGGCGGTCATCACCAGGGCGATCGTGGACTTTGTAAAATCCCGGGGAGGAAAGCCCTTTGTGGTGCCCGCCATGGGAAGCCATGCCGGGGCCACCGCCGAGGGGCAGAAAGAGCTGATCGGGCGCTATGGGGTGACCGAGGAGTTTTTAGGCTGCCCCATCAAGTCGTCCATGGAGACCGTGGAAATCGGCGTGAGCGATGCAGGGCCTCACGTGCGGCTGGACAAAAACGCCGCCACTGCGGACGCCATCATCGTGGCGGGGCGGGTCAAGGCCCACACCGACTTCCGGGGGCCCTACGAAAGCGGCCTCATGAAGATGATGGCCATCGGTTTGGGCAAACGGGAAGGGGCGGATATCTGTCATCAGCTTGGTTTCGGCCACATGGCCCACAGGGTTCACCTTTTCGGCAGGGCGATCGTTAAACACGCC
>JAITMZ010000185.1 GCA_031290725.1 Spirochaetaceae bacterium | reverse complement strand
CGAGTTCACGGTCAAGCTCGCCGGTGAGCCAGCTTGTGGCGTTGCCCTGGCTGTCGCAGTCGATGAGGAGGGTGGGGCCGAAGCGGGCCAGCTCCTCCCCCACCCCCCGCACTGCCAGTCTCTATTCGTCTATCATACTATTCATCTAATGAGGCGCGGCCTCCCAGGCCGCCAGCCAATCTTTTACCGGCTGCGCCCAGTCGCTGCTGCCGGCGGGATCGCTTTGGAAGCGGTCGAAGAGGCGGCGCATATACTCCCGCAGCTGCCCTTGGGCCTCTGCGGTGATGTCCGGCGCTTCACGGAAAAGGGCGTCAATGAAGGAGACGGCGTCGGCGGGGGTGAAGAGGGTGGGGATGAGGCGGTTCGTCATGTGGAGGGCGGCGCTGATGCAGTTCACGCTGTGCTGCTTCACGTAGAGAACCGATTCGGTGATGTTGAGCGCCCCTGCCCAGAGGTCCTCCGCCATTGCCCGGCCTTCGGCGTTCAGGACGTCCCGCCAATAGGCCCAGGTGAGGGCAAGAATGGCCACGTGGAGGCTGGGGACGCAGAGGAGGTGGGGGTCGATGCGGCGGATGCGGCAGATCAGGGGGGTGGTGCACGGGGGACGCGCCGTGGTGGATAGGCGAAAGCGGTAAACCCGGGCGGCTTCCCGGTAGGTGACCCTGAGGAGGGTAAGGAAGTCCCGGCAGAGGCACAGGCCCTTTTTTCCGGGGTAACGGCGCAGGGCCATCGAGAAGGGGCGGATCCAGTAGTTGATAAAGTCCAGGTAGAGGGCTGCCAGATCAGGCCGGAAGGGCACCAGGGCATCCAGGGGATGGTCCACCGGGACGACGGCCGCTGCGGTGGGGCCCCGGCGGGCACAGTACTGGAGGGTGAAGAAGTCCCGAATCACCACGGCAAGGTAGCAAAGGAGGGCCGGGAGGGTGGTACGGCGGATAGGGATGGTGAGCCAAGGGCGGAGGATGCCGTACTCGGCGAGGGGCACCCCCCGACGGTAGCCGGGGTTTTTGGCGGGATTCTTTTTCATTACTCAACGCTTTCCTAGCGGTAAAACCCCTTCTTTCCCCCATGTCCCCGCGCCCCAGCCTTGGGCGCATCCCTTTTCCGCGATTCCTCCCTGCCTCCCTGCCGCCGCCCCCCGTCTGTACCGCCGCGGCGGCGATTTCGGAAAAGCACTTCCTGCGCCGCTTCCCTTCCCCCATCGGCGGCGAGCACCGCCTTTAGCCGCCGCTCCAGGTCAGGGCCGATGCGGTCCAGCAGGGCCTTGTTCAAGGGTGACACGGACATGGCGAAAGTGCGGGACGTACGGACGATTTCGCCGGCCACCAGGTACAGCGGATTCGTGCGGAACAGGGTGGAGCCGGGGTGAATCTGGATGTGTTCAGCGGTGAGGCTGCTATAGGTTTCCCGTCCCACCCGCACGCACACGAACTGGATCATCCCCGCAGCGATGCAGCACAAGTAGTCGTCCATGTTGATCTGCACGTTTCGCCTGCCCCCCTCGGGAATCGGGATGCCGATGTTTCCGGTGATCTGCTCCAGCTGCTCCTTGATGTTCACAATTTCACTCATCACCCGAAAATCCAGGTAATTCCGCTCGCAGAAGCGTTCCCGGTTTTGCGCGGACAAAAAGGCGTGATACATGGTCACAGAGGATGCGAAGTCCCCCAGGGTCTCCCGGAAAGCACGATGGGCATCCCGTGCCTCCGTTTCCTCCCCTGCGGGCAGTAAAAACGGCGATTGAGCGGACAAGAAAGCCGTGGCGATGAGTACCTCCTGTATCACCCCGGGGGCCCGCAAAATCGCTTCCACAATGATGCGGCTGTGCCGGGGGAGCAGCGGGAATCGGGCCATCAATTCACCGGTGGGGGACAAGGTATTGTCGTCGTTCAGCGCCTTGAGCATCATCAAGGTTTCCCGGGCACTCCGGATCCCCTCCCGACCCGGGGGGGAGATGAAATCGAAGGTCTCAAAGTCCGTGATGTTCAGCTCCGCCATCCGCAGAAGCACCTCCGATAAATCGGTGCGGTAAATCTCCTCGGTGGTATACTCCGGGCGTTCCTCGAAGTCGCGGCGGTTGTAGAGCCGGTAACAGACTCCCGGCCCGGTACGCCCCGCCCGTCCCCGCCTTTGGTTGCAGGACGCTACGCTCACGGAGGTCTCCACCAAGCTGGACGTGAAGGTGTGCGGGTTGTAGTGGTTCAGCTTGGCCATGCCGGAGTCGATCACTGCGGACACGTCCGGAATGGTGATGCTGGTTTCGGCGATGTTGGTGGACAGCACCAGTTTGTGTTTCCCCGGCGGTGGGGGATCGAATACCCGCTCCTGTTCTTCCTTGGAAAGCCTGCCGTAGAGGGGCACAATCCACAAGTCATTGGCGTAGGGCTGGTCCAGCAAATGCTTCCAGCAATCCTTGATTGCCCTTTCGCCGGACAAAAAGCACAAAATCGCCCCCCCGGTCCGGTTGTCCAGCACCCGCTCAATGATGGCGGCGATCTTCAGGTTCAACAGTTCAGCCGCATTCTCCGCCAGCACCCGGGGCCGGCGCTCCTCCCACCTGTCGGCAGACCGCGCCGTGCCGCCTGCCGCCGTGCCCTGCGTGCCTCCCGGGAGCGGATCGTAGACCAGCGTAATGGGGTACACCGGCGTGTCGATGGTCACGATGGGTGCGTTGTCAAAATATGCGGAGAACACCTCGGCGTTCATGGTGGCGGATGACACGATCACCCGAAAGTCGCTCCGTCCCGCCAGCACCCGCTTCAGCAGTCCCAGCACAAAGTCAATGTTCAGGCTGCGCTCATGGGCTTCGTCCACCATCACTACGGTGTATTTGCTCATCCAGGGGTCTAGCTTCATCTCTTGCAGTAGAATTCCGTCGGTCATGATTTTTATTCGGGTGGACGGGTCGGTTTTGTCCTCAAAACGCATCTTGTAGCCCACCAGCCCCGGAAAGGACGTGCCCAGTTGATGGGCGATAAAGGCGCTCACCGAAAGCGCGGCAATTCTCCGGGGCTGGGTTACGGCGATGACACCGGCGGCGGAATAGCCCGCTTCGTGGAGTATCACCGGGATTTGCGTTGTTTTGCCGCTCCCCGTGGGACTTTGCACGATGATCACCTGGTGGTTCTTCAGTGCTTCCAGGATGCGCTCTTTTTGCTCATACACCGGCAGGTGCTGGATGATGGCGCGGATGGGTTTATCGGCTGTGACGGCGCTTTTTACCGGCTTAAAAAAACTCACACTGCTACCGCCCATGACAATGCTTGTATTTTTTCCCCGACCCACAGGGGCACGGGTCGTTCCGTCCAACCTTGGGCTGGGTGCGCACCACGGTGACGCTGTCTCCCTGCCTGCCCTGTGCGGTAGCGCCCCGCTCCGCCCCCTTTCGGGCTAGCGCCGGGTCAAAGGCGCCCAGTTCCCCGTGGCTGGTGTCCAAGGCCACCTCCCTGGGGCGGTACTGCCGCGGCCCCAACTGAATCCGCACCCGGAACACCCGTGACGCGATTTCCAGGCGGATCGAGTCAATCATGTCGTAGAAAATATTGAATCCGTCGATTTTATATTCCGTGAGGGGATTTTTGGAACCGTAAGAGCGCAGATGTACGGCCTCCCGAAGAGATTCCAGTTCTTCCAGATGATCCAGCCACTTGCGGTCGATAACCTGCACGTACTGGTAGCGGATAAACAGGTTCAAGCTCTCGTGGCCCGCCAGTTCGTCCTTGCTCTTGATGTCCAAGTCAAGCAGGCCCGTAATGTAGGTCTTCATGTCCGTCAGGTCGGCTTTTCCGCCCCCCCCCAGACGTTCCGGGTCGGCGGACAGGGCGAAGGTGCGCTTCAGTTTATCCTGGAGTTCCGCCAGCGCCGCGCCGCCCCGCTTTTTAACGGCATCGGCATAGTCCGCCAGATACTCGTCCACCGCCTCCACCGCCGCGGCGTAGACCCGCTGGGGGAGATTTTCGTCCGCCAGAATCGCATCCCGCTGGCTGTAGATGAAATTCCGCTGCTCGTTGAGCACGTCGTCGTAATCCAGCAGGTGTTTGCGGATTTCAAAGTTGCGCTCCTCCACTTTTTTCTGTGCCCGTTCAATGCCTTTGGTGAGCCAAGGGTGGTAAATCGGCTCGCCGGGTTCCATGCCCACCTTGGTCATGAGGCTTTTCATGCGCTCCCCGCCGAAGAGGCGCATCAGGTCGTCGTCCAGGCTGATGTAGAACTTGCTGCGGCCGGGATCACCCTGCCGGCCTGACCGGCCCCGCAACTGGTTGTCGATACGGCGGCTCTCGTGGCGCTCCGTGCCGATGACGTACAGCCCTCCCGCAGCCTTCACCTCTGCGTATTCTCCCTGCCACGTTTCCTTCTCCAGTTTGTAGGCCGCATCGTATTGCGCCGCCGCTGCTTCCGTACCGGCCCGTTTCCGCGCCCGGAAGTCCGGGTTGCCCCCCAGCTTGATGTCGGTACCCCGCCCGGCCATATTGGTGGCGATGGTCACCGCGCCTTTTGCGCCGGCTTCCGCGATGATCAGGGCTTCCCGGGCGTGGTTTTTTGCGTTCAGCACCTCGTGCCGGATGCCGCGCCGGGTGAGAAGCGCCGACAGGTGTTCGGATTTCTCCACCGAGATGGTGCCCACCAGAATGGGCTGCCCCCGCTTGTGGGCCTCCACGATTTCACTGGAGATGGCCTCCCATTTATCCTGCTCGTTGAGATACACCTCGTCGTTCTCGTCCAGGCGCGCCACGGGAAGGTTGGTGGGGATCACCGCCACGTCCAGCTTGTAGATTTTGTCGAACTCCACAGCCTCGGTTTCCGCAGTGCCGGTCATGCCAGACAGCTTTTTGTACATACGGAAAAAATTCTGGAAGGTGATGGTGGCCAGGGTGCGATTCCGCTGGGCCACCCGGATGCGCTCCTTGGCTTCGATGGCCTGGTGCAGCCCGTCGCCGTAGCGCCTGCCCTCCAGCACGCGGCCGGTGAATTCGTCCACGATCTGCACCTGATTGTCGTTTACCAGATAATCCACGTCAATTTTGTATAATTTATGCGCCCGCACCGCCTGGGTGAAGTAGTGGATGTATTCAAAGCTGTCTTCCTCGAACAAGCTGCCGGTGATGAGCTTCTGTTTTTGTAGAATTCCTTCTATTTTAAGCATCCCCCCATCGGTGAAGGACACACGGCGGCTCTTTTCGTCCAGCTTGTAGTCGCCGATCACTTCCTCGTCCTGGGCTTCGTCGGGATAATCGCCGTTGGGTTTTTTCTGAACCTCGTCCAGCAGGTTGACGAAGCGATCCACGGTGTTGTATTTGACGGTATCGTCTTCCCCGGCGCCGGAGATGATGAGCGGCGTGCGGGCTTCGTCAATCAGAATCGAGTCGATTTCGTCCACGATGCAGTAGGCAAAACCCCGCTGCACCTTCTGGAACAAGTCAATCTGCATGTTGTCCCGGAGGTAATCGAAGCCGAACTCATTGTTGGTGCCGTAGGTGATGTCGCAGCCATAGGCCGCACGGCGGGCGGCGTTGTCCATGCGGTTCAGGATAGTACCCACCGACACCCCAAGAAATCGGTACACCCGGCCCATCCAGGCCGCATCCCGTTCCGCCAGGTAATCGTTCACCGTCACCACGTGGACGCCCTGGCCCGCGAGGCTGTTCAGGTAGGCCGCGGAGATGGACATGAGGGTTTTGCCTTCCCCGGTTTTCATCTCCACGATGCGCCCTGAGTGCAGGGCGATGGATCCCATGAGCTGCACGTCAAAGGCACGCTCACCCAGCACCCGCCGGGCCGCTTCCCGGCACAGGGCGAAAGCTTCGGGCAGCAGGCTGTCCAGGGTTTCTCCGGCGGCGACTCGTCCCCGGAAGGCGGCGGTGGTCACCGGAAAGTCCCCGTCTCCCAGGGACGCGGCCCAGGGTTCTTTTTCATTGATCTTTGCCACGAGGGGGGCTATCTGTTTTATATCCCGTTCGTGTTTTGACCCAAAGATCAGGGTCATCAATTTATCAAGCATACCCCATAAGCTTACTGTTTTTTGGAAAAAAGAGCAAGCGGGGTCCCCTTCACATTTTTCAAAAAATGTGGTAGAATCATGGTCGTGATTATTTCTTCGATTGATTTACAGGGTGGCAAGGTGGTGCAGCTCAAAAACGGACGGGATCTGGTCCTGGAATGGGACAATCCCGCTGAATTGCTGGCGAAATTTGACCGCTACGGAGAGACGGCGATTATTGATCTGGATGCGGCCAGGGGACAGTTGAACGGCGGCGGTACCACCGCCAATACGGCCATACTCACTTCCCTTTTAAGCCGGGGCAGCGTACGGGTGGGTGGGGGAATTCGCACCGTGAAGCAGGCCCGGCACCTGGTAAGCCTGGGGGCGGAAAAGGTGATTATCGGTTCCCAGGCGTTTCTGGCCCCTTCGACAGGCTCAGGGACAGAAGGGTCAGATAGCGGTGGGGCAATAGGCGCGGGTTTGCCGGCTGGACAAGGGGTTTGTGAAAAAAAGTGGCTAAACACTGGTTTTCTACAGGAATTAAACGATGCCATCGGTAAGCAGCGGGTGATTATCGCGGTGGACGCGATCCGCGGGAACATCGCCGTGAAGGGCTGGACGGAAACCACCGGGATTCCCCTGATCGACGGTGCCCGGGAGGCGGAAAAATACGCCGGGGAGCTTCTTTTTACCAGCGTGGAGAACGAGGGCTGTATGCACGGCACCGACCTTGCGCTGGTGAAGCGGCTTCGGGATGCGGTGTCCTGTTCCCTCACGGCTGCCGGCGGGGTGGCGTCGGTGGAAGAAGCGGCGGAGCTGGCCCGGTGGGGGGTGGACGTGCAGATGGGGATGGCCCTTTACACCGGAAAAGTGGGCCTGGCGGAAGGCTTTATCGCCTGCCTCAACTGGGAAAAGACGAAACTCATGCCGGTGATCGCCCAGAGCAACGCCGGCGAGGTGCTTATGCTGGGATTCGCCAACCGGGAAACCCTGGCGAAAACCTTCGCCACGGGACGGCTCACTTTTTGGAGCCGTACCCGGAACAGACTGTGGACCAAGGGCGAAACCTCCGGGAGTTTCCTGGAAGTGGTGCGGCTGCGGGCGGACTGCGACCGGGATACGGTGCTGGCTACGGTGATACCCCACGGGCCGGTGTGCCATCGGGGTTCGTGGAACTGCTTTTCATCGGAGGGAATGGAAAAAAGCACCCTGGAGCGGCTCCAGGGGATCATCGCGGAACGGTTCGCCCACCCCACGGTGGAGTCATACACCGCCACATTGGACGGCGTGCGGGTGCGGGAAAAAATCGCCGAGGAAGCCGCGGAGCTGGCGGCGGCGGCGGAGAAGCGGGACGTCGTCTGGGAATGTGCCGATTTGTTGTACTTTGTGTCGGTGTTGATGTATAAAGAAGGAATTCAATGGTGCGATGTGCTCCGTGAATTAGACCGGCGGCATAAGGAAAAGGGGTAGTACATACATATGGAACAAATACGAACAATACGAAGCCGCGACGTGCGGGATGATTTTTACAAGCCTCATTTTCAGGAATCTGCGGCGGAGATCGTGCGGACGATTATCGAAAACGTGCGGCGCTGGGGTGACGATGCGGTGACGGAATACAGCGCGGCCTTCGACAAAATCACTCCGGCCTCACTGCGAATCCCGGCGGAGGCCACCCAGGCGGCGCTGGCAAACCTACAGGCCAACGAACCGGCCCTGTACG
>JAITMZ010000181.1 GCA_031290725.1 Spirochaetaceae bacterium | reverse complement strand
CATGGTGCCTTCTCCGCGCATCTCGCTCCGGCACTCCTGGGGGGTATACAGGCGGGGCGCGAAGGCACGGGGGTTGTCCGTGGCAACGTAGTACCACTCGGCGCCGCCAGGAAGCGCGGTGATGGACACGGCGCACCTGGCCGGCACCGACAGGCACCAGGGGGAGTAGTCGAACAGGTCGCCCCTGCTCACCTTCTGCTCGCCCCCCGCCCATGTGATGAGCGCGTTTCCCCTGGCAAGCAGCCAAATCCGCTCGTCCGTGGCGGAATTGTCGCCGAATTGGTCGCCTTCAAGCATCTCCAGCACCCCAAAGTCCATGAGCATGTCCGCGCCTTGGCCGCTTCGAGGGGAGAGCATGGTCCAACCGCGGTTAAAAGGCGGCTTGTGATGAAACTGCATTTTTTCTCCTCCTGTCATTTCATGACTTCAGCGACCGCCACGGGCCGCTTTTCCTTAAGGGACTTCCCCGCAGCCAGAGCCGCATACATGTCCGCAAGGCCGTCCTCGCCGGTTACTTCCACGGGTTTGCTGTGCTGGATTGCGTCCACGAAGGACTCGATCTCCGCGATAAACGCGCCCTTGTAGCGTTCCAGGAAGAAGTACAGGGGCTTGTCGCCTGTAACGCCGTCCTTGTTTGAGAGCTTTACTGTGCTGGGCATGTCGTTGTCCGCCTGAGCTGAGCCTTTGGAGCCGAACACCTCCAGCCGCTGGTCGTAGCCGTAGACCGCCTGCCGGGAATTGTCGATGACGCCGATGGCGCCGTTGGCAAACTTCAGCGTGACCAGGGCCGTGTCGATGTCGCCTGCCTTGCCGATTTCCGGGTCGACGAGCACCGCGCCGGCCGCATAGACCTCGGTGATTTCGCTGCCCGCCTGGAAACGGGCCATGTCAAAGTCGTGGATCATCATGTCGATGAAAATGCCGCCGGAAACCGCCACGTATGACGCGGGGGGCGGCGCGGGGTCGCGGGAAGTAATCTTGACGATATGGATGTCCCCCACGCCGCCTTCCCGGCTAAGCTCCCGCACACGGCGGAAGTTGTGGTCAAAGCGGCGGTTAAACCCCACCTGCATCTTGACGCCGGCCTTGTTGACCGCTTCCAGGGCGATTTTTACCTTTTCCACGTCCATGTCGATGGGCTTCTCGCAGAAGACGTGCTTGCCCGCCTTTGCCGCGGCGATGGTGAAGTCCGCATGGGTAGCGGTGGAACTGCACACCATCACCGCATCCACGTCCGCAGCGTTGATCACGTCCTGGGGGTTTTTGGACACCTTGGGAATTCCCAGGCTTTTCGCCCAGGCCTCCATCTCCTGCGTCATATTGACGTCCGCAATGACCGCAATCTGTGCGCTGGGTATTGAATAGGCCAGGTTTTCGGCGTGGAGTTTTCCAATCCGCCCGGCGCCGATGATGCCGATTCTCAGTTTTTCCGACATGGTGAATCTCCTTGACTCTGAAATGCTGCAAACAGTCTGCAAGCGTTTGCTTATATATACTATACCACCGAATTGGGGATGTGTCAAGTCGTCAAGGCGGTGCGTCTGGGATTCCGCACCTCCTCCCAGACCTTTCGTCTATGTTGTTCATTCAGTCAGTGGTTAATTAAATCAGTGCTTCCCTGGGGAATATACACGGCTATCTCCACCAGATTCCCCTCCGGGTCCCGGAGATACACGCTTTCCATGGGCCCCAGCGCGCCGGTACGCCCCAGGATGCCCAGGGGCGCGCCGTCCTTGTCCAGCGCGAAGGGGGTGTTTTTTGCCCACAGTTCTTCGTAGATGTCCCGGATGTCCCCCTGGGCAATCAGGCAGAAGTCGGCGCTGCCAAACGCAAGATTGGCGGCCGCGGGCAAAAATTCGGCCTTTCCCCGGTGCACATTTATTTTTTGCCTGCCCACCCGCACCGCACACCGGCCGTTGCTGCGGTCTACCGGCAGGGCCAAGAGCCCGCCGTAGAAGGCCAGGGCCGCCTCAGTGTCGCCGCAGCTCAACACCAGGTGGTCGATGCCCGTGACGGTCACCGCGTAAAGTCTTGGTGCGCCGCATTGATATGGATATGGTGGCCGCTGTAACTGCCCTGGGCGCACCCGTGGAGCTTTTTGGCGGTTTCCAGCAGGATGGGGAAGTCGATGCCCGTCTCGTAGCCTTCCTGGGCCATCATATAGGCAAAATCCTCGGTGGAGGTGTTGCCGCTGGCGCCGGGGGCAAAGGGGCAGCCCCCCAGCCCCGCCACGGAGGTTTGCACGCTGGCGGCGCCGCACTTCACCCCCTCGTAGGTGTTGATGATGCCCATGTTGCGGGTGTCGTGGATGTGCAGGTTGAAAACGCAGTCCGAAAAAGCCTTTTGCACCGCCTCCATCACTGCGCGAACCTGATTGGGATAGGCCACGCCGATGGTGTCGCAGAGGGTGAAGGCGCGGATGCCTGAGCCGTGGAGCTTCCCCAGCAGGTCAATCAGGGGCGGCACGGCCATGCGCCCCTCAAAGGGGCAGCCGAACACCGTGGCCACGTCCAGCGTGATCTGCAAGTCCGGGAATTCCCCGCGAATCTTCTTGATTTCTTCGATGGACTCCTCATGGGTGCGGTTCACGTTGGCCTTGTTGTGGGACACGCTGAGGGACACCACCGGCGACACCTCCTGTATCCCCGCCTCCACCGCGGCCTTGGCGCCGTAGAAGTTCGGGATAAGCACAAACCAGGCGGTCTGGGGGTATTTTTCCCGCACAACCCGGCATATTTCCCCGGCGTCCCGCATCTGGGCGATGGCCTTGGGGCTTACAAAGGACGTGGCCTCGATTTTTTTGAGGCCCGCACGCACCAGGCCGTCGATGACGTCCAGCTTCACTTCCGTGGGGATGAACTCCTTCACGCTCTGAAAGCCGTCCCGCGGCCCGATCTCCACGATTTCAATTTTTTTCATATTTTTTCCCCCCGCCTTGAGGCTTCAAATAACGCCATTGGCCGCGAAACCGTCGATTTCAGACGCCGTATAGCCCAGGGCGCCCAGGATTTCCCTGTTGTGCTGCCCCAGGGTGGGCGACGGGGTGCGCACACCGGTCTTGTTGTTCGTAAACTTGAGGTGCGAGTTGGTCACTCGGATTTCCCCGGCGATGGGGTGCTGCATGGGCACAAACATTTCCCGCGCCCCGGCGATGTGCTTGTCATTCACCACCCGGTCCAGGGTGTTTATCGGAGCAGCGGGTATGCCCACCTGGAGCATCATCTCCACAATCCCGTCGATGGGTTTTTCGACCGTCCATTGTTCCAGGATGTCCTTGAGGGCCGCGTGGTTCTGCACCCGCTTGATGTTGGACGAAAAGCGCTCGTCCTCCATGCCCGGCAATTTGAGCAGGCCCTTCAGCAGGCCGTAGAGCTTGTCGTTCCCGCAGGCGATGATCACATAGCCGTCCGACGCCTTGAAGGAATCGTAGGGGTAGATCGCCTCATACCGGTTCCCGATTTGGGTGGGGATGCGCCCCGTGGTGAGGTAGATCATGGTGATGATTTCCAGGGCGCTCACCATGCCGTCCACCAGGGCGATGTCCACCTTGTCGCCCTCGCCGGTCTTCAGGCGGTGCACGTAGGCCGCGAGGATACCCGCGCAGCAGCTCACCCC
>JAITMZ010000084.1 GCA_031290725.1 Spirochaetaceae bacterium | reverse complement strand
CTTTGTATCCTTCCGCAGCGCCAGCACATCTTCGGAGTCCCCTTCCTGGGGATCCGAATACAGAATCTTTTCGTAGACCCTCCGCTCGCTGTTTCTCCTTTTGACGTAATTATAGGACGCATTCCGTACCACCCGAATCAGCCAGTACTTCACCAAGTCCATACTCGTAAACGCGGATTTTTTCTCCGTCATTTTGATGTAGGCGTCGTGTACAATATCCTCCGCCACTTCGCGCTCCTCCACCACGTTGAAGGCGATCCGGAACAGCACCTGCATGGTGGCGTTGTAGATTTTCCGAAAATCCACTTGGTCACGGCAATTCAGCCGGCAGCATCCTGTCTGGCTATCTACATTTTGTATACTCCGCTCCATAAACATAAACAATTGAAACCACAAAAAGTTACACTTTTTTCATTTTTTCATTCCCGATGCCACAGGGTGCCGGAGGGGGTATCCTCCAGCACGATGCCCTGCTCCCGCAGGATTACACGGATTTCATCGGCCCGGGCGTAGTTTTTTGCTTTTTTTGCGGCGTTCCGTTCAGCCACCAGTACGTCGATTTGGGCATTGCCCGGGGCGGACTCTACGCCTCCGCCGGCCCCGACGGAAACCTCCGCCGGGGAATGTTTTTTTTCAGCCTCCGCCCGGGCGCTTCGAAGCAGGTCCAGCCCCAGCACGTCGTCCATCCGCGACGCTAAGGAAAGCTTTTCCCCCGGCGACAGGTCCCGGTCCCTCAGCGCGGCCTGCAGCACCGACAGCGCCCTAGGCATGGCCAGGTCGTTTTCCAGGGCCTCCCGGAAGTCCGTCAGGAAGGGAGCGCACCGGTCCGCGCGCTCAGAAGACCCGGGCATCTGGGTTATGAGTCTGGACAGGCGCTGCACCAGAGCGCGGCGGGCGTTTCGGGCGCTGTCCATTGCGTCCCAGGAAAAGGCGATCTGGCTGCGGTAGTGGGCACCCAGAAGGAAAAACCGGTAATCTAGGGGATCGTAGCCGGAATCAATGAGGGCCTGGAGGGTGAGGAAATTACCCGCGGACTTGGACATTTTGCCGGCACCGTCCTTCCCGCTGTCCCGGTCTTTGGGGATAACCAAAAATTCGTTGTGAAGCCAGTAGTTCACCCACTTTTTGCCCGTGGCGCCCTCGGACTGGGCGATCTCGTTGGTGTGGTGCACCGGAATGTGGTCGATACCGCCGGTGTGGATGTCGAAATGTTCCCCCAGGTATTTCATGCTCATGGCGGAACACTCGATATGCCAGCCCGGATAGCCCGTGCCCCAAGGCGAGTCCCACACCAGAGCCTGATTTTCAAACTTGCTTTTGGTGAACCACAGGGCGAAATCAGCCGGGTTGCGCTTGTTGGCGTCCACGTCGATGCGCGCGCCGGCCTTGAGGTCGTCCAAATTCAATCCGGCGAGTTTGCCGTAATCCGGGAAAGTTCCCACATCGTAATAGAGATTACCCCCGCTGCGGTAGGTGTGTCCCCGGTCTTCCAGGCGGCGAATCAGGTCTATCATCTCCGGGACGTGCTCCGTGGCCTTGCACACCACGTCGGGGCGGAGGATGTTCAACCGGTCACTATCGGCGAAAAAGGCGTCGGTGTAGACGCGGGCTATCTCCAGCACCGACTGGCCGCGCTCACGGGCGGTGTGGACCATCTTGTCTTCGCCATCGTCATTGTCCCCGGAGAGGTGACCGATGTCGGTAATGTTCATCACGTGCGTCTTTTGCCAGCCCAGAAACGTGAAAGTGCGATCCAGGGTGTCCAGAAACACATAGGCCCGCAGATTCCCGATATGGGCATAGTTATAGACCGTGGGGCCGCAGCCGTAAAAACCCACCCGGCCTTTGGTGACGGGCATAAAGTCCTGTACCATCCTGCCCAGGGTATTAAAAAAGCGCAAACTCATCGTCTTCATAGTATATCACGGGGCACGAAAATGTGCAAGACCTTTTTTTCAATAAAAAAAGCTAAAAAAAAGTTTTTTTACACCGACAATGGGAGCAAGAGGTTTCTATGTACACAAAAATGACTACGGCCCACAAGATAATGGCCACTCTGATAGTGAGCTTTTCTCTGATCGGCTGTCTGGGCACCAAGCCCCTGGTCTTCGATGCTGAGGGTTTTGATCAATATGTGGCGAAACTGCCCGCCGGCGAGCTGAACGACGCCGACGAGGACGGGTATACGCCCCTGCACACCGCGGCGGAGTGGGACCGGATCGACATGGTCCGGCTGCTTCTTGCCAAGGGTGCCGACACCAGGGCGGTGAACGCTGCCCTGGAAATTCCCCTCCATGTGGCCATACGGAACGACAACGTGGGAATTGCCCAACTGCTGGCAGCCGAAGACGGCGACCTGTTCATCAAAAACAAGGACGGAATTTCCGCCCTGGAGCTGGGCATGAAGCAGGGTAAAGCCTTTTATCCCGCTCTGCTCACCGAATCCACGGCAGCCATGCGGGACAGTCAGGGGCAATCGGTAGTACATTATCTGGTGGAAAACAAAGATGCCGACGCCATCGACTGGTGCATACAGCACAAACTGCCCCTCTCGGCACGGGACAAGGCGGGTATGTCGCCCCTGCATCTGGCCCTGAAGGACGGGGAAAACGACCAGAGCATCCAGGTGGCGGTGAAGCTGCTCCTGGCGGGGGCTGCACCAGTGCGGGGGGACTACAACTATTTTGAAGAAGCGGTGGTAAACCGTAACCCTTCGCTTCGCTTCGACGACGGGCAAACCGCGCTTCACCTGGCGGCGACCCAGGGCAAGGCCGCCATCGTCCGCTATCTGGTGGACCGGGGTGCGGCGGTGGGCGCCCAGGATTCCGAAGGAGCCACGGTACTCCACGAGGCGGTGCGTTACGGCCACACGGAAATCGTTGACTTTTTGCTGAAAAAAAATGCCAATCCCAATATACCCGACCGGATGGGCAAAACGCCCCTGCTGCTGATCATCCCCCGGGGCAAGGAACAAGAAATCTACAGCCTGCTTCTGGAAAATGGCGCAAATCCCATGGCGAAGGACATGTACGGCGACACGGTACTCCACATCGCCACCATGAACAACGTGTCTCTGTCGGCGTTTACCCTGCTGGCGGAGAAAGAAACCGATGTGAACGAGCGGAATAAACAGGGGGTCACTCCCCTGGCGGTAGCGGTGGAGCACCAGAACAGCGGCATCGTCAACTTTTTGGCGAGCCGGGGGGCCGACATTCATGCCGGAGATTTTGAAGGCAAGACGCCCCTGACCAGGGCATTCGGTTCGTCCCAGGATATGATCTCCCTGCTGCTCAATTCCCGAACCATCACTACCAGGGATTCCCAGGGAAACACACCCCTGCACATTGCGGTGCTCAATTCCTATGAGAGGATCAACGATCTTATCAAGCTGGGCAGCGATGTGAACGCCCGGAACCACGCCGGCGACACTCCATTGGCCCTGGCCATACAGCGAAACCAGCGGATCATCGGCGAGAATCTCCTGAGCAGCGGCGCCCAGATATTCAGCGCCAACGCCGGCAATATGTCGCCCCTGGCCCTGGCCTTGTCGTACACCGATGGGAGCCGGGAGTGGATTCTCACCACCGAGGTAATCCGGTCCAGCGACGGCAGCGGGAACACCCCCCTGCACTATGCGGCGGAGTGGAAAAACGACCACGCGGTGTCCCTCCTCTTGGCAAAGGACGCCAACCCCAACGCAAAAAACGTGAATGGCCAAACCCCAATATTCAATGCGGTGCGGTCAAACAGCCCGTCCACCATCCGAATTCTGGTGAACAACAACACCGGGAAGGACAACTGGGATTCCTTTGGGAACACCCCGCTGCACACCAGCGTCCATTGGGATGCCGCCGAAGCTGCAGAGTGCCTCATCCGTCTGGGGGCAAACATTGAGACCAAGAACCGGTCGGGAAAAACGCCTCTGGGGGATGCGGTACGGGGCGGAAAAACACGGATAGCGGAGCTGTTCATCATGAACGGTGCGGACATCAATGCCGCAGATGCCAGCGGGAAGACCATTCTATTCGAAGCGATCCAGGGCGGCAATACGGGGTTGGTGAAGCTGCTCCTGGAACGGGGCGCTTCCCCGCAGATACAGGAGATGCACGGACAAACCGCCTATCACGAAGCGGTGGTCTCCGGAGACCTCCAGATGATTTCTCTGGTGCGGGACGCCGGCGCAAATCCCCTGGCCAAGGACACCGAAGGACGCACCCCCCTGTCCATGGCCTTAGCCCAGTCGCCGGAATCTCTGCGGGCGGTATTGAAATCCGCGGCGAATCTGGTGGATTCCGACGGGAACACGGCCCTGCACATCGTCATTCAAAACAACGCCCCCGCTTCCACCGTGGAGATGCTGGTGCAGGAAAACTATCCCCTGAACCGCAGAAATCGCTTCGGCGAAACACCCCTGATGACGGCGGTAATAAAAAACGCGGCGGACACCACGGCGGTACTGCTGCGCTACGGTTCCGATCCATACACCTCCAACAATTCCGGGGAATGTGCGGTAACCGCCGCACTCAAAGGAGGAAAGGTCAACATTCTAAACAACATCGCCGAGTATGCAGGGACCACAGCGGACATCCGGGGGGACGGACTTTTGCACTACGCCGCACAGATGGGCGACCGGGACACTATCCAAAAACTGATCGGCATGGGTCAGGATAAGTTCCGGCGGAACATTTCCGGCGAAACGCCCTACGATGTGGCCCTGCGCTGGCAAAAAAACGACGTGGCGGCGCTGCTCCAGTAGGAAAGCTGCCCCTGAGGCCGTAGTGTCAACGAATTAGGAAAGCGCTTCTCGCGAGAAAATGAAGCGCTTTTCGTAGGAAAACCGAGCGTATCCCGTGGATAAATGAAGCGCATCTCGTGAGAAAACCGAGCGTATCCCGTGGATAAAACTACCGCAAGTCTGGAAAAAATCAAGCGCCCGGTATTCTGCTTCTTGCGCCCGCCCGCTCCCCTCTCTGACCCCGTGCAGCGCTTACAGCGGGTGCGGAATTACCGGCGCGATAGATTCCGCCCCGCACAACAGCGCCACCAGCCGGTCTACCCCCAACGCGACCCCGGAACACGCCGGAAAATCCTGGAATATCCGCCAGTAGCCGCCGTCGATCCGGTGGGGCACCCTGGCCGACGCCTGTTTCGCTTCACCTTCCCGCCGGAAGTAGTTTCGTACCTTGATTGGGTCGGTCTCTTCGCTGTAACAGTTGGCCAGTTCCACCCCCCGGCAATACAGTTCCCAGCGTTCTTTCCAGCGGGGCTTCCCGCCGTCAACTGGGGTCACGTCCTTTGCCAGGCAGGGCACCGCCGCAGGATAATCGGTGAGAAGGATTGGCCGGTCCCGGGGCAGTGCGCTCTCCACCGCGTGCACCAGGATAAGCTCGTACAGATCGTCCCAGGGCCAGGCGTCAAAGGGATGGCCGGCGCTTTCGGTGATTCCCAGACGCCGGGCCTGGGCTGCCAGATCAGCCGATTCGGGCGCCTCCG
Source organism: Spirochaetaceae bacterium (assembly GCA_031290725.1). Classification (GTDB taxonomy): domain Bacteria; phylum Spirochaetota; class Spirochaetia; order Treponematales; family Treponemataceae; genus JAISTZ01. The sequence continues at coordinate 923 of JAITMZ010000084.1, read as the reverse complement.
ACAGGCGAAATCCGGCGAAACCCAGGAAGGCATTGTCCACGGTGAGATGCAGAAAGGGCGGGCACAGGTCGGGGGGGAGAGACGCCGGAGATTCCCTGCCGGGGTCAGGCGTGCCCAGAAACCGAAACAAGTCCTCGGTGACCTGTGCAGACTCCCGGTAGGTGGCGCCCATGGTGTAGTATTCCAGCATAGTGAACTCCGGGTTGTGGAAGCGCCCCACCGACTCGTAATTCCGGTAGCACTTGGAGACTTGAAACAACGAAACCCGATGGTGCGCAATTAGCCGCTTCAGGTAAATCTCCGGCGAGGGCACCAGGTAGAGCGGGCTGCCTTCTCCGGTGTGTCCGTCCAGCAGCGTGGTCTGAAATACCTCCAGACAGGTTTCAGGGATCAGGTCCGGCGAGAGGGCGGGGGTGTCCGTCTCCAGATAGCCCCGGCGGATGAAAAAGGTACGGACCTTTTGGATGATCCCGGCGCGCTGCCGGAGCCGCTCAATGTCCATGGGTTGTGCCCCTCGACGGTCCGCCGGTCACTGGGCTGACTGCGACAGACGCCCTTCGATGAACCTCCGCTTCAGCTCCGTCAACCCTCTGGTGAGGGCAACCTTATAGAGGTGGGGATTCAGGAACCGCTTGTGGGTCTCGTCGAAGGTACCCAGATGGGTTTCCATGAGCGCCCTGGCCGCGCGGATTTCTTCCCCCGGCGAAAGGTGCGGTCCGGTTCGCCTGCCCCCTTCCAGTACCTTTACCAGCAGGCCTTCCACCCTAGCGGGCTGCAAACACACCTGCCGATAATCAATGGCGGGATGAAAAAAGCAGGTTCGGACACCCACATCCACTGTTTCACCCTCCATGGCCAGCACGTCGGTCTGGGCCAGGCCGTCATCGCCGTAGAGCCGCCAGAGGTTTTTCACCCCGGGGTTA
>JAITMZ010000037.1 GCA_031290725.1 Spirochaetaceae bacterium | reverse complement strand
CGTGCGGCCGCACCCACCGCCGCCTCCGGCGCATCACCGGGCGCACCGACGACATGCTCATCATCAACGGGGTGAACCTCTTCCCCAGCCAGATTGAGGAAGTGATCATGGCCATGAAGGAAGTGGGGAACAACTACCTCATCGTGGTGGAAAAGGAGGGCGTTTTGGACCGGCTGACGGTGAAGACCGAGGTTGGCCCGGACAGTTTCTCGGACGACTCCCGGCCCATGAACGCCCTTCGTGAGAAGATCCGGCGCACCTTACAGGCGTCCATCACCATCAATCCCCGGGTGGAACTGCACGAAAGCGGCAGCCTCCCGGTGAGCGAAGGCAAGGCCAAGCGCGTGCAGGATCTGCGACAGCACATCTGAAAACCCAACCGGGGTTTTTAGATGTGCCGGGATGTGTAGCCGGGTCATTACCCGTTTTTTTCCTGTTTTTCCCGTGAAAACGCTGGACTTTTTTTTCAACCTGTGCTACACTGGACTTGTTCGAGAATCCGACAAGTCTTGCAAAATGCACCGCATTTTGTTGTTTTTAAGCGGTTGTTGTTTGGAAACCGGAGTTTTCGAACAACCCTGCCCTGCGTATTTGGAGGCCCTATGCCCAAGATAGAAGTAAACGAAGCCCGGTTCTTTCACCTGCTGGGCGAACGGTGCAGCTACACGGAACTGGCCGGCCGCCTGAGCTGCGGCAAGGCCGAGCTGGACGAAGCGCCGGATGAAAGCGTCCTGCCGGACGAACGGGTGATAAAGATAGAACTGAACGACACCAACCGGCCCGACCTGTGGTCAACTGCGGGAATAGCCCGGCAGCTCCGCCTGCACCGGACCGGCAGGCAGACCGATTTTTCGCCGTATTTCTCAACCCCGGCAGACCCCGCCCGCTCGCTGGCCGGTACACCCCTGGACTGCGTCGGCCGCGTGGTTACCGTGGACCCGGAACTGCGGGGCATCCGGCCCTTTATGACCGCATTCGCCGTCAGCGGCAAACCCGTCGACGAACCCATGCTGCTGGACATCATCCAGACCCAGGAGAAACTCTGCTGGAACTACGGCAGAAAACGCCGCACCATCTCCATGGGCATCTACCGGAGCGCCCACATCAAGTGGCCCGTGCACTACCGGGCTGTTGATCCGGACAAAACGAGCTTTGTCCCCTTGCAGACCGCCGGGCCAATGACCTGCCGGCAAATCCTTTCCGGCCACCCCAAGGGCCGGGAATACGGCTGGATTATCGCGGGTTTCCCCCAATTCCCCCTGCTCACGGACGATACAGGCGAAGCGCTCTCCATGGCGCCCATCATCAACAGCGCCACCCTGGGAGCCGTGCAGGTGGGCGACAGCAACCTGTTGGTGGAGATGACCGGCACCGACATGCCCAGCCTCCTGCTGGCCGCCAACATCGTGGCCTGCGATTTTCTGGACAACGGCTGCACCATCCTGCCCTGCCGCGTGGAACATCCCTACGACACGGGGTTCGGCAAAAACATTACGGCGCCCTGCTATTTCCAGCAAAGCGTGGACATGTCCCTCCGCGGGATGAACAAACTGCTGGGCGGCAGCCTCACCGCCGATGACGCCGCGGACGCGCTCGCCCGCATGGGAAACACGATTGCGGCCGCGAAAACGGCGGGGGGCGACACGATATTCACCGTAAAGCCCGCGCCCTACCGCAACGATTTTCTGCATTCGGTGGACGTGATGGAAGACGTGATGATAGGCAAGACCCTCGCCGCCTTCCCGCCGGAAAAGCCGCGGGACCTCACCGTCGGCCGTCTGACGCCGCTCACGGTGTTCAGCCGGAAGGTCAAAATGCAGATGGCCGGGCTGGGCTATCAGGAGATGAGATTCAACTATCTGGGCCGCACAAAAGACTATATCGACAGCATGAACATCGACGGGGCGAAGGTGATCGAGATAGCCAACCCCATGAGCGAAAACTACCAGTTCGTGCGCCCCTCGATTATCGCGTCGCTGTTGGGCGCTGAGGCGGGGTCCGGGAACGCAGTATATCCCCACAAAATCTTTGAAATCGGCAAGGTGGCGTTTCTGGATGCGGGCCAGGCAAGCGGCACCCGCACCGTGCACAGCCTGGGCTTTTTGACCGCCGCCAACGACGCCAACTTCAACGCGCTGGCGAGCGAGGCTGCGGCGCTGCTCTACTTTTTGGGCCACGACTACGAGGTGCGTGAATCGGAGGACCCGCGCTTTATCCCCGGCAGGCAGGCGGAAATAACCGTTCGCGGCAAGGCTGCGGGGGTCTTTGGCGAAGTGCATCCGGCGCTGCTTGAAGCGCGCGCCATTACCATGCCCTGCGCTGCCGGAGAAATCGACCTGGAAGCGTTATTATAAGAAGAGGCTGCCGCGACTATTGAGGCGGCTGACGGGGCTTTCGGGGAGCTATAGCGGCAAACAGTATCACCGACGATGCCACCGACCCCACCGTACCCCAGAGCATAAAGGATGCGAGCTGCCGAGAGAACTCCGCCGCACCGAAG
>JAITMZ010000033.1 GCA_031290725.1 Spirochaetaceae bacterium | reverse complement strand
ATCGCCAATCCGGCCCGTCGTGCCAGTAGGTGCGGATGAGGCAGCTCCGCCAACCAAAGTGCGGAAGAAGTGAGAAAGAAAGTGAGAAAAAGAACTTGTAAAACTTTTTTTTCTTTGCTATACTTTCATCCATGAAAGAAAGCGCCCCTTTGCAGGTTCCCTTTTTCCGCCCCTCCCTTGGCCCCGACGAAGAGGCGGCAGTCCTGGCCGTCATGCGTTCCGGCTGGCTCACCACCGGTAATGAGGCCCTGGCCTTTGAGCAGGACTTCGCCGCCTTTACCGGAGCCGCCCATGCCCTGGCGGTGAACAGCGCCACCAGCGGCCTGCTCCTGGCCATGGACGCCCTGGGAGTTGGCCCCGGCACCGCGGTGGTCACCACCCCCTACACTTTCGTGTCCACCGCCCTGGCGGCGATTCACCTGGGGGCGCGCATTCTCTACGCCGACGTGGAAAAGGACACGTACAACATAGACCCGCTGGCCGTGGAAGCGTGCCTGGCGAAAGGTGGCAAGGACGTGCGGGCCATTGTGCCGGTTCATGTGGGCGGCGCCCTGGCCGACATGGCAGCGATCACGGAGATCGCCCGGCGCGCTTGTGTTAAAAACCCTCGTGTGGCGGTGATCGAGGATGCGGCCCACGCCTTCCCTTCCCGCACTGTAGCGGGCTTCGCCGGTACCCTGGGGGACGCGGGGGTCTTTTCGTTTTACGCCAACAAGACCATTACCACCGGAGAAGGGGGCATGGTGTGCCTCCGGGACAAAGAGGCTGCCCAACGGGTAGGCACCCTCCGGCTCCACGGCATAGACCGCCCGGTGTGGAACCGCTATACGTCCCCGGCGTCCTCCTGGGAATACGATGTGGTGGCTCCGGGGTGGAAGTGCAACTTGCCGGATATTCTGGCGGCCATCGGACGGGTGCAGCTCAAAAAGGCGGATTCTTTCCTTAAAAGCCGCATGGCCGTCGCCCAGGCTTACAACAGAGCCTTTGCCGCCTGCGATTTTCTCCAAATTCCCCCCGACGGCGAAGGAAACGCCTGGCATCTGTATCTCCTCCGCATTGTGCCGGAAAAACTCCGCATCAATCGGGATGAATTCATGGCGCGCCTCCAGGAGGCGGGGATCGGGGTATCCATGCACTTTATCCCGCACTATCGTTTCAGTTGGTTAAAAAACCACTATGAATTGGACGGGGGCCGTTTCCCCAACGCCGAGCGCCGTTTCCAGGCCACCATTTCGCTCCCCCTCTGGCCCGGCATGACCGGAGAGCAGGCCGCTGCGGTGGTGAATGGGGTGATTGCCATCGGGGTGTCCCATTATGCGCGCTAAACGGAGTGCCCCGGTACCACGGGAATTCGAAGCGGAGCAGGCCTTTTACAGCGACCTTTCCCTGCCCGGTATGTACTATGCCCGGCTCGTCCGGTCGGTGGTTTCCGCCGGGACGGTGGATGCGGTGCTTCCTGCGGACTTGCCCGATGGGTACACCCTGTTCACCGCCGCGGATTTGTCCAAACGGTCCGATTGTGCCGGGGTGCTTGATCTTGGGGACACCGCTGTGCCGGTGCTGGCGTCGGAGGTCTCCTATCTGGGGGAACCCATCGCCATGCTCATGGGTCCCGACCCGGTGGAGTTGGGCCGCCTGGTCAAAACAATAGTCATCATGATGGGCGGGAGCAGGGCCGGTCAGGGGGCGGCGGAACTTGTCCACCGGGAGATCGTCGTTGGGAATGACCTTTTAGGGGATGTGGGCCGGGAAGGGGACGTCACGGTGAACGGATTTTACCGCATCAGCCTAAAATCTGCGGTGTGTCCCGAATGTGCAGGGGCTATGGCCGCCTGGAAGGACAATACCCTCACGATATTCGCCGCTACCGAATGGCCGCAGCAGCTTCGGAAGGCGCTGGCCGGGGTTTTCGGGATTCCCGGCAGCAAAATCACCATCAAAGAGACCCTGGTCACCGAAGAGAACAGCAATGCCCTCTGGCAGACCACGGTGCTGGCTTCTCAGGCGGCGCTGGCGGCGCGGGTCGTCGGCAAGCCGGTCCAGCTCGCCCTAGATCGCGCCGAACACGATGTCTACGTGCGGCGGGGGATGTACGTCACCGTGTCCCATAAAACCGTTGCCGCCCGGGACGGTGCCCTCCGCTCCATGGCCGTGAAAATCTCGGTGAACTCCGGGGCATACAATCCCTTCTCCGGTGAAATCCTGGACCGCCTGGTGATCGCTGCGGCAGGGGCATACCGGCCGGCGAAGCTGCGGATCCGGGGGACGGTATACAAAACCCGGATGCCCCCCGCCGGTACCTGCATATCCCTGTTGGACGGGGACGCCTTTTTCGCCGTGGAAAACCAGATAGACAAAATCGCCCGGGCACTAAACATGACCCCTATGGAGGTTCGCGAGAAAAACCTCCCCCCCCGGGTGCCCCCGGGCGTGTTCGACGGGCGTCCCGCCAAAGCCGCCCCTCCCAAGTCCCTTGTGTTCCCCTTCGACTTCCGTCTGGCCTACTACCACGATGTGCTGACCGCCGTGTGCGCCGCCAGCGATTACAAGCGCAAGTACAGTGCCTATTCCTTCAACGTGGTGACCCGGCAAAAGGAAGTGTACCATTCCCTGGCCGAACCGGTGCGGGGCATCGGGCTGGCCGCCGCGTTTTCCGGAAGCGGTTTTTTTGCCTCCCGGCTGTTTAATTTCGACCGGGGGGTTGAGGTGATGCAGGAGCACGAGAACTCGGTGTTCATCCGCACGCAGCTTCCTTCCAGGACCATCCGGGGCATCTGGACGGCCATCGCCTCCCAGGTGCTGGAAGTTTCCCCTGACCAGGTTCACTTTGAAGACAGCGGCTCCCCAAAAAACAACGACTACAGTCCTGGGTTGCTCCTCAACAACAGTGTGGTGATGACCAGTTTGGTGCGAAAGTGTTGTAAAGCCATTCAAAAGCAGCGCTCCAAAGCTCCTTTCCCCCTCCGGGTGCGCCGCGAAATTACCCGGGCACAGCGGAATGTCTGGGATCAGGAGAATTTTTCCGGCACTCCTTTTTTCAGTACCGCCAGCGGCGCAGCGGTGGTGGAGGTTGACATCGACCAGTACACGAACCGCGGCAATGTGAGTAACATCTGGCTGTCCATCGACTGCGGTGCCATCTATACTGCCCGGGAGATAGAAAAAACCGTGCGCCGAGCCGTGCAGAGCGTGTTGTACAACATCGCACCCCATGTGGTGCTGGGAGTGTCGGCCCTGCACGTCGCCTTTGTGCCCAGCGAAAACGAAGCCCAGCAGATTGGTAATCTGATATACAAAATCGTGCCCGCCGCCTGGAATGCCGCCATGTCCCAGGCCTTTTATCCCGCCGAGTCACCCGAACCGGCGGTCAGACAAAAGGAGGGGGCCCCATGAAAATACAAATCACCATAAACGACGAACCGGTACTGATTGATGTCAAACCGGATACTCCCCTGGTGTGGGTGCTACGCCGGCAAAATCTGTTGAGCCCCAAGTGCGGCTGCGGGGAGGGTCGGTGCGGGGCATGTACCGTGCTTCTCAATGACTACCCGGTTCCTTCCTGCCTGGTCCCTGCGGCGGCTGTGCGGGATGCGCGGATAGTCACCCTGGAACATTTTGCCAAAACCGTGGTTTATGCGGACATCCAGCAGGGATTCTCCCAGGCGGGCGTTCGTTTCTGCGGCTTCTGCAATGCGGGGAAGATTTTCGCCGCTTATGAACTGCTCCGGCGTACCGAAAAGGCGGATCGCGCCCAGGTGATTGAGGAGCTTTCCGCCTTTTCCTGCCAGTGTGCCGATGTGAGCCGTACCGCAAATGGTATTCTGATTGCCCTGAACATCCGCCGCCGCCGTGAAAACAAGGAAAAGGAGCCGCCCAAATGATTTCGCAAAAAAACGTATTTTATGCCGTCAGTAAATCCGGCATGCTTTCCCTGCTGAATTCTGTTACGGGCCTTCAGGTGATGGCCGGCTGCACCCTTTCCGGCGAATTTCCCGCCGCCGCCCTGATGATCCGGGATTCACCCATCGAGGAGATGCGGGTCATTGAGCGACACGACCGGTTCGTGGATTTCGGCAGTGCGGTGACCTTGTCGGAGATCCTGGCGGGGGGTAAACGACGGCTGCCCCCGGTTTTTTACGAGGCCGCACAGA
>JAITMZ010000019.1 GCA_031290725.1 Spirochaetaceae bacterium | reverse complement strand
CGGCGGATATTTTCACCCGGCCGGTGGCAGTGGTCTTTCTGGGCGTGGCATTGCTGTTCCTGTTCTGGCCCGCCCTCAAGGCGCTCTGGCTCAGCGTGAAGCCGGCGCGGGCTTAACTTTTTGCGCTTAGGAGTGTGAGAGTGAAAAAAATTTTTAGGAGTATAGAGTATGTACAAAGAGACGATTACCATCGGCCTGATGCCAACCCGGCGGCCGGTGTTCAAGATGGAAACGGCCCGGGCGGAGTACGACGTGATCATGCCCATCATCCTGCGGCAGCTGCCTCAGTCCGTGCGCTTTGTGGACCTGGAGGGCGTGTGCGACCAGGGCATGGCGTCAATACCCGGCGACATCCCCAAGGTGGCGGACTGCTTTCAGGCGGCTAAAATCGACGCCCTGTTTGCGCCCTTCTGCGACTTCGGCTGCGAGGAAGTGGTGGTTGGGGTGGCCAAGCAGTTCAAGCTGCCCCTGCTGGTGTGGGGCACCCGGGACAAGGTGAGCACTTTTGAGAACCGCCAGAAAGAAACCCAGTGCGGGCTTTTTGCCGCCACCAAGGTGCTGCAAAACTACGGCGTGACCTTCAGTTACATCTGGAACTGCGAGGCGGACAGCCCGGATTTTGTGCAAGGTTTTGACAAGTTTGTGCGGGTGGCAAGTGTCCTCAAGGCCCTCAGGAACGCCAACATCGCGGAGATCGGCGACCGTCCCAAGGATTTTTACAGCGTCATCCACAACCAGCAGCTGTTGATCGAAAACTTCAACATCACGGTGAAACCCATCACCCTGGCGGCGGTGAAACAGGCGGCCATGGAAATCCTGGAAAAAAAGGACAAAACATACACGGACTACTATGCAGACTTCAAAGAGCGCCACGACTGCACCGGCGCCGACGACGAGCAATTTATCCAGAAGGTCTGCGCAGGCACCCTGGCGATTGAGGCTCTTTTACGCCTTCACAACTGCCGGGCAGCGGCCTTTGACTGCATCGGGGTGCGGGACGCGCTGGGCATGACCGGGTCGGCCTGTACGATACAGAGCGAGCTGTCAGACCGGGGTTTCCCCTCGGCCTGCGAGACCGACGTGTGGGGCGCTATCTCGGCGCTCATGTGCACTGCCGTTTCCCTGGGGCGCGACGCGGAGTTCCTGGCGGACTGGACCTACCGCAATCCCGACATCGACAACTCGGAGCTCATCTGGCACGGCGGCCCCTTTGCTGCGTCCCTGGCATCGGACAAGTGGAAGCCCCGGTTCCATAAAAACAACCGCGGCTTCTGGGAGCTCTGGTTCGAGATGAAGCAGGGCAAGGTGACCCTGGCGCGGCTTGACGAACTCCACGGCGAGTACTACCTGTTCCTGGGGGAGGCCGCCACCTGCGCGGGCCCGGAAACCACGGGCACCTGGGTCTGGATAGAGGTGGACGACTGGAAAAACTGGGAAGAGACGCTCATGTTCGGCCCCTTTATCCACCATGTGGCGGGGGTCTACGGCACATACGGTGCAGTCCTGACCGAAGCGGCGCGGTATCTGGGCATCCACGTGGTGACCCCGGAGAGCGCGCATCCCAAGAGCCTGTGAGGGTATCCCGCGCAGCATAGTATCACAAGCGGCCCCCTTGACTTTTTCATTTTTTGTGCTATACTGGATATGTTAATGGAGGTACTTGTATGGATAGAATAATCACTTTTGGCGAGATTATGCTCCGCCTCAAGTCGCCGGCGCACGAGCGGCTTTTTCAACAGCCCCTGCTGGAGGCCACCTTTGGGGGCGGCGAAGCGAACGTGGCGGTGTCTGTGTCCCTGCTGGGCAAGCAGGGGGTCTTTGTGACCGCGGTGCCGGCAAATCCCGTCGGCGAAGCGGTGGCGACCGAGCTGCGGCGCTATGGGGTGGATACCCGGCACATCAAAAAGGCCAAGGGCCGCCTGGGGGTCTACTATGTGGAAAGCGGCGCCATGCAGCGCCCCTCCACGGTGGTCTATGACCGCGATAATTCCTGCATCGCCGAGGCAAAACCCGGGGACTTCGACTGGCAGGCTATTTTCTCCGGCGAAGGCGGCGGCGGCGGCAAGGCGGCGTGGTTCCATGTCACGGGCATCACCCCGGCGATTTCCCAGAGCGCCTCGGACGCGGCCCTGGAAGCGGTCAAGGCCGCCAGGGATGCGGGGGTCACCGTGTCCATCGACCTGAATTATCGCAAAAAACTGTGGAACTACGGCAAAAAGCCGCCGGAGGTGATGCGCGTCCTTGCGAAATCCGCCGACGTGATCATCGCCAACGAAGAGGACATCCAAAAATGCTTAGGGATCGAAGCCAAGGTGGACGTGACTTCGGGGGAACTGAACACCGATGTGTACAAGGAACTCACCGCCCAGGTGAAAAAGGAGTTTCCCAACCTGTCGGTGGTGGCGGTTACCCTGCGGGAGTCCAAGTCTGCGGACCGCAACGGCTGGTCAGGGGCGCTCTCCGGCAAGACGGGCTTCTACGTGTCATCGCACTACGAGCTGGACGACATCGTTGACCGGGTTGGGGGCGGCGATTCTTTTTCCGCGGGCCTCATCTTCGGCCTCCTGGAATTCCCCGGCGACGAGGAATACGCCCTCAACTTTGCGGTGGCCTCTTCGGCGCTGAAGCACTCCATCCCCGGCGACTTTAACCTGGTCACCCGGGAGCAGGTGGAGTCCCTCTGCAAAGGCGACGGGTCAGGGCGCGTACAGCGGTGAAACGGCCGCCGCGCTTTCGTGAAAAGGGCGAGGCCGTCCGCATAGGCATCGACATCTTTGGGTGCGACCACGGCCGCTCCGGGATTGGCTCCTACGTACGCTCCCTGGTAGGGGCAATTCCCGTGGACGGCCGGAACCAGATTGAACTGTTCGGCCCGGAGATCGACCGGTACACCTACAATGCCGAGCGCCGGAATATTCGCTTCCACGGTTTCTCTCTGCCGGATAATCCCCAGGCGGAGCGGCTGTGGCACGATCTTTTCGCCCAGGGCGCGGTGAAAAAGGCAAAGTACGACGTGATCCTCTACGCCGCCGCCACCCGGGGGCTCCCGCCGGCCTTCAAGGCGCCGTCTGTGGCGGTGGTGAACGAGGTGTTTTCCAAGCTCTTCTTCTCCATTGATATGGCCCACTACGACAGCATCAAGAAACGCCTGGCCAGGGCCCCAAAAATCATCGCCGCAAGCCAATTTATCCAAAAAGACCTGGTGAACCTGGGATTTGACCCG
>JAITMZ010000208.1 GCA_031290725.1 Spirochaetaceae bacterium | reverse complement strand
GACGCTGAACAATCTGCAACGAGCGAAGCGAAGTGAAGCCGTTCAGCGTCCCTTCCCCCGCGGGAGGGGCGCCGCCGCCCCGCCGGCCTCCCCAAACCACCGTTCAGCGCCTACAGTGGGCACGGAATCCCAGGCGCGCCCCTTGACGTTTGTGCGGTTTTTTGCTATGTTTTTCATTATGACAACGGATTCAAAAACCGAGAGCGGCTTGGGACTGGGTGCCTGTGTGATGCTCCTCATCGGGGCCATGGTGGGGAGCGCCATCTTTTCTCTGTCGGGGATGACCATCTACCAAGCGGGGCCTGCGGCGCTCCTGTCCTGGGTCATTGCTGCGGTGGTGATGCTGTGCTATGGTCTGACGACGGCGGAACTGTCGGCGTTTTTTCCCAAGTCCGGCGGTGTATTCGTGTTCCCGGCCCGGGCGTTCGGTGCGGATACCACGGTTCGCGCCGCACAGGGATCGGGCGGGTTCGCCCGTACCACCCGGCTGTCGGGCACGATGCTGGGGTGGGTATCCACCTGGGGCTACTTGAACGCGAATATCGCGGCCATGGCTTTTAGTGCAACCTATGTGGCGGTGTATCTGGGCGTCGGGTTTCCGGCCTTCGCGCCATTGCAGGTGCCCCTGGCGCTGGGGGCGATTTTTCTGTGCCTGGTCATCAACTCCCTGCGGGTGATGGTGCTGGGGCGGGCCAACGTGTATCTGGTGATCGCCCTGATGACTACGCTGCTGGCGTTTATCCTGGCGGCCTTTACCAGCGGACAGTGGGACGGAACGGCGCTGACGCCCTTCTTTACCCAGGGCGCAGAGGGCGGAATGGGATTTCTGTCGTCGGTGCCGGTGGCCATGGTGGCTTACGGGTCGATCGTGTCCATCGCCTTCATGGTGTCCGAAGTGAAGACCCCAAACAAAAACGTGCCCCGATCCATGTTTATCGCCTTTGGGGTGGTGGTGGCGCTGTATGGCCTGACGATCCTCGCGGTGGTGGGTCTGGTTTCGGCACGATTCCTGGCGGAGAACCCCGGTATGCGCTACATCCCGCTCTACGCCGCGTGTTTTACCAAGCTGGCCGCAGTCCCCTGGCTGGCCAAGGTGATTTCCGTGAGCGCGGTACTGGCGCTCCTCACCACCATGCTGGTAATCGTGGCCCTCACATCCCGGGCGGTCCAGGCCGTTGCCGAAGCGGGGATGCTCCCCCGGCCATTCGCCTACAACCTGCCCAACGGCACCCCGGTGACCGCCACAATACTGGTGGTGGGGACCAGTGCGGTAACGGCGTGTTTTCCCCAGTTTAGCGCCCAGATGGCCAGCTCCGGCGCCCTTTTTTCCGCCGTCACGATTTCCATCAACTGTGTGTCCCTGTTGGCGGCGCGATCCCGGTTTGTCCTGCCGGCAGCTTCATTTCGCGCCCCCGGGGGGCCGGTGCTGCCGGTGATTACCCTGGGGGCGATCATCGCCTGCTATGTGCCGGGGATACTGTCCGGAGGGTGGAAGCTGTGGGGCTACACTGCGGTTTGGTACGCCATCGGTTTGGTGATTTTCGCGGCCCAGCGGCATCGGAGCAGGAAAAAAGCGTAGACCATGCCGAACACCACAAGCACAACGGACGCCGTCCAGGACGAACCTATCGCCATATATCGCGGCCCCATAGTCCACGGCCAGGGGCGGGGCAAAACCGTGGGGATGCCCACGGCGAACCTGGAGATGCGCCAGCACGAGATTACCGTGCCGCCGGGGGTTTACGCCAGCCGCATTACCGTGAAGGGCGCATTGCATTTGAGCCTGACCAACATCGGTACCCGCCCCACGGTGGACGACCTGCCGCACCTTACCGTGGAGACCCACATTTTGGACTTCGACCAGGACATCTACGGTGAGGAGGTGACCCTGGAGATTTACCGCTTTCTGCGGTGCGTTCAAAAATTTTCTGTCCTGGATCAGGTGAAAGAACAGGTGCAGCGGGACATCCTGGAGACCCGCCGGTATTTCGGCCTGGGGCTACCGGGGGCGGGCTGAAACCGTCTTCGCCTTTGAATGACAGGTGGGGTTTAAGGGCATTTTGGCGGGGTGGGGTGGGGTGATTTTTTCACTTTTAATGGTCCGACTTCAACCCGGCTCCGCACATGGGGATCAGGGGATCCCGCAATTCCCCACGGGCGTCGCATAGTGCGAGGTAGGCGGCATACGTGGCGGCGGAGGTGTGCTCACCGTAAATTCCCTGTGCCGCAAGCCGTTCTCTGGCTTCCAGGATTCGATTTTCCGGTGCGGTAATCACTATAACACCATGATTATAAACATAGTGTAAAATCTCGTCCCCCCGCATGGGTATACCGATGGCGATACCCTCCGCCAGGGTGGGGCTGGGCTGTACCGGTGGGATATGCCGGTCACCGGCCGCGAATGCCCGGGCAAAGGGTGCGCAGTTTTCGCTTTGTACCGCATAGATTTGGGGCATATGCCGGATGATACCGTCCCGCAAAAATTCTTCCAGGGCCTTTATGATGCCGATAAACAGGGTGCCGTTGCCCAGGGGAACAAAAATGACTTCGGGAATCCGCTGTAATTGTTCATACACCTCGTAGATATATGTTTTTGTGCCGGTAGCGAAACATGCCCCAGACGGTTGTGTCAATCAATTCCGGACTGAAGCGGGGCGGGGTGTAGTCCAATTTCCACAAACCGCCGCATTCGCAGGCCGCCCTGGTGGCGGACACCGGTGCCGTTTGACCGCATTTTGAACAGACGCATTGCATGGCATCTCTTTTTTGCGTTTCCCCGGCACCCTGTCCGACAGGCTGCTAGAGGGTGAGAATTTCCGTGTGGTCCGGGAACACCGCCACGGTGTGTTCTTCGTGGGCGGACAGCTTGCCGTCCGCAGTGACCACGGTCCAGTTGTCATCCAGGATATCCACGTCGCCGGTCCCCAGGTTGATCATCGGCTCGATGGCCAGGACCATCCCCGCCTGAATCCGGGGGTTTGCACCCTTGCCCGGCACAAAGGGGATGCTGGGATCCTCGTGCACATCCAGCCCCACCCCGTGGCCGCAGTATTCGTGGACCACCCCGAAGCCCGCCGCGCTGGCAATATCGAACACCGCTCTGGTGATGTCCGAAATGCGGTTTCCAGCCTTGCATGCGGCGATTCCTGCCATAAGGCACCGGTGGGTCACTTCCACCAAGCGCCGCGCCTCCGGACTCACCCGCTCCACCATGACGGTGCACGCCGCGTCGCTGATATACCCCCCCAGTTTTATGCCCACGTCCACGGACACCAAGTCGCCCTCCCGAATACGCCGCTGTTTGGAGGGCACACCGTGGATTACCTCTTGGTTTACCGACACGCAGGCCGCCGCAGGGAACCCCTCGCTAAACCACGCGGGCTCACCGCCGTGGGAGGCGATGAACCGGGCGCAAAAATCGCTGATATCCGCAGTGGTCACCCCGGCCTTGATGCGGGGAAGTAATTCGGTGTACATTTGCCGGAGAAGCCGGCAGGACATGCGGATGCCGTCAATCTGTTTGGCGTTTTTCAGGCGAATCACGGAGTACCCCGCTTTCTCCGCATCCGGCGGGGGGGCGGGGCAGCGTGTAGGGGCTGGGGATTCAGCCGTACCGATTCGTCGGAGCAACGGTTAGCAGCGGTGAGGTCGCCCATTCGGGTGTACACCCGAGCCATCTTTGCCAAAATTTCACCGTTCAGCTTGTCCCCCAGGTCTGCTTCCAGAGCGAGTTCCCAGGCGTCCAGGGCGAGTTCGTCGCTCACCGAGGGGCCGGAGAGTTTACGAAGCAGTATAGACCGGGTGAAGGTCATCACTTCGGGGAAAAAGCCACGGAAATAGTTCAGCCGCCGTTCCAATATCACGATGTTGATCAGAAGGAGTGCGGCTTCGTAGTATTTGACCCGGAGCGCCAGTTCTTCCGCCAGAATAAACCCGAAGTCCATGGCATCCTCCCGGCAAAACCAGCGGGCAAACAAAAAATCGTGGCGGACCAGCGCTAAATTCACGTATTCGTTCACCGCATCGTCCTCCCGGTTGTGGAGCAGGTCGAAAATCACCAATTTGCACAGACTCTCCTCGTCACCCCGCGCGATAAGCCAGGCGCGGTAGTCAAAGCTTACGCTGCTGGGGGTACCGGCGGACCTCATTATCACGGTTTCATCGAACAGGGCGCGGCGGTCCGCGTCGCAGAGGATTTCGTACGCCCTGGCGACGGTCATAAACCGACCGGTATCCTCCGGTTTCGCAGTATCGGGGTGATATTTTTTAGCCTTTTTCCGGTATGCCCGCTTTATCTCCGACAATGTGGCGTCACGCCGCACACCCAGAACGGCATAATAATCTTCCATATTCCCAGTGTAACACAGGGGAGCAAAAAAAAGCAAGGGGTGCCGGCGGCAAAGCCCCTCCGTCTTTACCGGCGTTCCATCCCGGCGAACAGTTCCCGGGTATATGGGTGCCGCGCGGTTCGGTACAACTCCGCCGCCGGCGCTTCTTCCACAATCGTCCCGCCGCGCATCACGGCGATCCGGTCGCAAAAATAACAGGCGATCTTCAGGTCGTGGGTAATGAAAATCACGGAGATGCCCCACTTTTCCCGCAGGTCCAGCAGCAGGTTCAGGATTTGCCCCTGGATCGACACGTCCAAGGCGGACACTACCTCGTCGCACACCAGGATTTCCGGCCGCATGAGCAGTGCCCGGGCGATGGATATGCGCTGACGCTGCCCGCCGGAGAAATCCTGGGGCCGCCGCGCCATGTCCGCCCCGGAAAGCCCCACTTCCTCCAAAATTTCCGCGGCTTTCTCCAGTGCTGCCGCCCTGCCTGGCCACAGGGGCGACCACCGGTATCCTGACAATAGGATGTCCCGCACAGTGAGCCGCGGGTTCAGGGAACGGGCGGGGTCCTGGAATATGTATTTGATATTTCCCCGGTAGGAGCGGAGCTGACTTTTTGTGGCCCGGCACACGTCCAGGCTCACACCCTCTGCGGTGGTATAGATGACTTCCCCCGCGGTGGCGCCGTACATGCCCATCACCAGCCGCGCCGTGGTGGTTTTACCGCACCCCGATTCTCCCACCAGCCCGTAGGTTTCCCCCCGTGACAAGGCGAAGGACACCCCGTTTACCGCATGGACGAATTGACCGAAGCGGGCAAAAAATCCCGCCTCCAGGTTAAAGCATTTTCCAAGGTTTCGTACCGCAAGAATTGGCTGCACTGTTGTCTCCTTGGATGAGTATACCGGTGGGGGGAGGTACTGTCAAGGGGGAGGGACTGCCCGCTTTTTCCCCCCGCCAGCTCATTTGTTGACACTACGGGATGCGGCTTTCCCATTGTTCTGCCCGAGGACCGTGCGGCGGGCATCGGCCTGGCAAGAGGCCAGGAGGCGTTGTGCGGCGGCGGTGATATCCGCACCGGTGGTGGCCAGCAGTGCGGATATTTTGGCGTCCCAGAGCTCATCGGTGATACCGTAAAGGGTGCGGACAAAGCCGGTGAATCCCCGTGACGCCGGTGACCGGGGCTGAACTTCCCGGCTGTAGGCACCGGTGACGGCCTTCTCCACGGTGTCTTGGTCAAATTGTATGGACACCGCTTCCTTCAGGCAATCCTCAAAGACGTCCAGCGAGCGGAAGGGATCGGGGTCCCGGTAGCTCACTAGGGAAAAGACCCGCTCCAGCGGCTCGGAGTAGGCGAAGGCGCCGTATGCCCCACCGATGGTGCGGATCCGTTCCCACAGGAGATTGCCGGACAGCCAGTGGGCCAGCACCGCTTCGTGGGCGCTCTCCGGCGTACCGAAGGGGGACGACCGGAAGGATAGGGACGCGAAACCCACCTGGCCGGCTATGGGATAATGCTCCACAGCGGCGGGGCGGCGGGGCACGTCCGAAAGGCGGGCGAGGCGGAGGAAATCGTCGTCGAAAAAGAGGCGGGGCGGCCGGGGACCGTGGGAAGAAATCCGGGCAGAAAATGCGGCCAGGGTTTTTTCCAGGACGCACAGCCCCTCGTCGTCGGCGGTGGCGTGGATGATGGCGCCGCCGTCCAGGAGCGATTCCCGGATGCGCCGGAAGCCTGCGGTGAGGGTCTCCGGGGTTTCCGCCAGGCGGCGCATGGTGTGATACTGGGACAGGCCGTTCCACAGTTCGTCCACCGCCTTGGACTGGTGAAAGGTCATGGCGGATCTGGACTGGGCGTATTCGTTCCCGGCCTGAACAATGGATGCATTGAGGTCGTTTCGACATTCCAGCGCCAGGTCTTTCAGCCGCTGCAGGTCGGAAAAATCCGCGCCAATGATGGCTCCGGCGAGCAGGTCCAGGGCAGCCGGGGTCTTTTCGGCCAGCATCTTTACCCGGACCAAGAGCCAGCGGCGGTTAAAGGCTGTACCGGCGATGGGCAGGCCGACGGGAAGGATCACCGGGGCTGCCGAGGTAAACACATTGGCCCAGAGCCCGCCGGTGGTAACGCCGATGTCCACGGCCCGTTCCGCCCATGTTTTGCCGCCGAATGCCGTGTTGGTCAGGGCGGTGGCGAAGAAGGGCAGCAGGGGGAAGTCATCCGGGGCAAGCACGTCCACAGGGAAGGCCACGTCCAGGTAGACGATGCCGTTCACCGCCTCCCGGTTGGTGAACAGGGGGATTCCCGCGGCGTCCGACACAACGGTGGCGATGCGGTCGATCCGTACGGTGAGGTCCGCAGGCTTGATGTGGGGAATACAGTCCGCCAGGCCGGATGCCGATTCAGCCCGCTTGTCGGTGTCGTTGCCCACCGGCAGCCCGTCGGGTCGGTGAATTTTTTCACCGAAACGGCGCAAAAGTTTTTTGCAATAGGCCTGTTCGATTTCATCCCGGCGCTTCCCATAGTTGTTGTCGGGGTAGACCGTCACCAGAGTGCGGAGCCGGTTGTCCAAGAGCAGCTCCCGGATGAGGGTCTGGAGCCAGGCGGGATTTGCGCTGAGCCGCTCCTTTACGGCGGTGAAGGCGTCCCGGGTGGACACAAAGGCGCCGGGGGGGCCGCCGTAAAGCCAGCTTCGCAGCACCCGGCGCATCAGGTTCAGCGAGTAGGGACCGGCGGCCCGGGTGATTTCCCGGTTGGCGAAATCCAGGGACATGATCGCCGCATCGATGTCCGAGGGGTGCAGTCCCCTGGCGGCGAGCTTCTCCAGGGTGTCCCGAATGCACTCTTCCACCTTGGGGGCGTTCTTCCGAACCACCCCCCGCAGGCCTGCGGTCATCACCAGGTATTTGATGTCGCACTCCAAGCCGCAGTTTGGCGCGAAGTCTTCCCCCAGGCCGGACTCCACCAGAGCGCGGGTGAGGGGTGATCCGTCATGACCGGCCAGTACTTCCCACAGGAAGACCAGGTCCATGTAGGAAGCGGAGGGGGGCAGGAGAGCGGCGGTCTCCCCCAGAAACCAGTTCACCAGCACGGTACAGCCCGCGCTGTCTGGGGATGCGGGTGCGGCCTTTGCCACGCAGCGGGGGAAATCAATAACCCCGCCGCACGCAGCGGGGGTTCGTGGGAGCCGCGGTTTTGCGGTTGTATTCGCATTTTCCAGAAAGCGCCCCTCCACGAAGGCGAGCTGTTTCTCTGTGGGGATGCTGCCGTAGAGAAAGAGCAGGCAGTTGTCCGGCCGGTAATAGCGCCGGTGGAAAGCGCGGAAGGCGTCGTAGGTGAGCCGGGGAATTTCCGTCGGGTCGCCCCCGGAATCGTGGCGGTAGACGGTGCCCTCCAGGACGCTGCGAAAGGCTGCACGGGCGGCGATGGTCTCCAGGCTGGAGTAGGCACCCTTCATTTCGTTGTAGACCACGCCCTGCAGGGATGGGCGGCCAGCGGCGTCTTGTTCCAGGCGCCAGGCTTCCTGGTCAAAGGTCCACCGCTCCAGCAAGGGGAAGAACACCGCGTCGCCATAGACCGCCATGAGGTTGAAGTAGTCCGTTTCCACCGGGGAAGCGGCGGGGTACACGGTCTTGTCGGGGTAGGTGAGGGCGTTCAGGAAGGTCTTCATGCTTTGGCCGGCCAGCCGTGCGAAGGGATCCCTGATCGGATAGCGCCGGGAACCGCAGAGTACCGAGTGTTCCAGGATGTGTGCGACCCCGGTGGAGTTCGAGGGGGGGGTGCGGAAGGCAAAGGCGAAGAGATTTTCCTCATCGCTGTTCAGCAGATGGAATACCTCCAAGCCGGTTTTTCGGTGGCGGAAATGGAGGCCGGTAGAGGCGTAATCGCCCACGTCTTCCCGGGAAAGCAGGTCAAACATGGGTTACTTATCCAAAAGGGTGATTTCTACCCGCCGGTTTCGGGATCGCCCTTCTTCCGTATTATTGCTGGCGATGGGTTCTTTTCCGCCGGCCCAACGGGTGAACACGCCGTGGGTATCCCGCCCCTGTTCCAGCAAATAGTCGGCAATAATTCTGGCCCGCTCCTCCGACAAGCGCAACTGCCCCTGCTCGCTGCCGATCCTGGCGGTGTGCCCGGTGACCAGCAAATC
>JAITMZ010000205.1 GCA_031290725.1 Spirochaetaceae bacterium | reverse complement strand
TGCCCGTCTGTTTTGCACATGCCGCACATACGTTCGTGCGCCGCCCGCGCTTTTACCGGATCAAACGTTTTTGGCCGAAGAGGGGCCTCGACGGGCCTGTCAACGCGGTGCAGCGTGATGATGAGCTTCACGTCTGCCTCGCCGAGCGGTGTGTCGCGGGGCAAGTCCAGATACAGCCGCCGGTCAGCGGGTATGGTAACGGTTTGTTGTAGTGTCATGGGAATAGCATAGCATGGAATTGAAAAAAGCGCAAGTGTGCGGTAATGAAAAATAAATGCGGAATTTATGGAGGATACGATGAAAAAGATGATGACGATACGCTGGCAGCGTTTGCGCTGCTGGTAGCGGGCTGCCAGCAGCCCGTGGTAGGCGGCCCTTCGACCCCTTCGACAGGCTCAGGGACCGGCGCGGTGGTGATCACCCTGGGCGGCCCTTCGACAAGCTCAGGGACCGGCTCGGCGGCGGTTGCTGAGCCGGTCGAAGCACGGACGGTGGTGCCCACTGCCCCGGCGGGCGCCGGCGGCGACTACGCCACGCTTGCGGACGCGATAGCCGCCTCATCTGCCGGCACAGCGGACAACCCCTTTGTCATAAACGTAACGGGGAACCTGGACATAGCCGCCGTGCTCACGATAGCCAGCGGCAAGCACATCAAACTCGTATCAACAAGCGGCACCACCCTGAAGCGGCTGGGCACGGCTGCGAGCGCCCTCTTTTTCGTGCAAAGCGGCGGCTCCCTCACCATAGGCAGCGGCGTCACTGTTGACGGCAATAAGGGCGCGGTAAATGCGAGCGGTTCGCTGGTCTACGTGAACGGCGGCGCCTTTACACTGGAAGCGGGGGCCACGCTCAAGGACAATGCTAACGGCGGCTTCCCCGGCGGCGGCGGCGGGGTCTTTGTCCAAGGCGGCACCTTCACCATGAAGGGGGGCGCCATCAGCGGCAACAGCGCCGGGAACGGCGGCGGGGTCTATGTCGCTGGCGGCAGCTTCATCATGCAGGGAGGCGCCATCAGCGGCAATAGCACAAACACGTTTGGCGGCGGGGTCTGTGTCGATAACAGCGGCACCTTCACCCTGGAGGGTGGTACGGTCTACGGCAGCACTGCGGGGGGCGGTCTTGCCAATACGGCCGACTATGGCGGGGCGGCGCTCTACAAGGCCGGCTTCGGCACGGCGGTGTTCGGCGCGAACGGCGGCTCGGTGGGCGGCGATCCACGGGTCGGGGGCAGCGCGATTGACACCACCAACGAGACGCTTGTGGGGGCGGGGGCGTAGAGGAAGAATGACCTCACGCGGAGGCGCGGAGGGGGACTACAAAGTCCCAGAAGGAGTGAGAAAAAAAGTGATTTCACCGGTGAAACCGGTTATTTAGCCGGTGAAACCGATTATTTAAACGGTGCAATCGATTATTTAAACGGTGCAATCGATTGTTTAAACGGTGAAACCGGTTATTTAGCCGGTGAAACCGATGATTTCACCGGTGAAATCGGTTGTTTCATCGGTGAAACCGATTATTTAAACGGTGAAACCGGTTATTTCACCGGTGAAAAAAGTGATTGGGGCTGGCAAAGTCCCAGAAGAAGTGAGAAAAAAAGCTGCCCTGCGGCGGCTTCACTATAGGTTAAGGAGAATTATATGTCAGGAAAAAGTTGGTTACCCGGAAGGGTGCAGGATTTGGTGGTCTTGATGAAAATCTGGCTCGTGATACTGGCGGATACGGCAAAATGCGCCCTCTTCGGCTGGGATACCACCGAATGCGGCCGGGTGGTCTCCCGGATCGGGGATTTTCTGGAGGCCCTGGAGGCGTACGAACTGGACGATTCGTCCAGAAACCTGCTCCTCAAGGTGGTGGGTGGCTCGAATATTGGTTTCAGCGATGTGGAGCGCGAGAATGCCCTGGATGTGGCAGGTCGCACCGGTGGGTGCGAACGAGCTTGCGCAGCAAACTCTTTGGCATAGCGCCTTCCCAGCTCAGCGACCCATCCTCCCCCGCCTTTTTTCGCGCTTTTTTACAACCCCCTTGATGTTTCGTACAAGCCATGCTACACTAACCCCATGTACGACATTGAAGCGTATTATCAGGCTGAAAGTATTGCCCATGCGGTTTCGCTTTTGCGGGAAAATCCCGGCGCGCGGATTATCGCCGGGGGAAGCGACGTGCTCATTCAAATCCGAGAGGGAAAGCTCGCCGGGTGCACCCTGGTGGGAATCCGGAGCCTCGCAGATGCCGGCCATGCACAGGCCGAGCCAGGTTCGCTCCGGGGCGTATCGCTGGGTGCGGGCGGAACAATTCGTATCGGTGCGCTCACCACCTTTTCCCACATCGCCGTTGACCCGGTGATTCACGCCCACATCCCCGTGCTGGGCCAGGCAGCGGACCTGGTGGGGGGGCCGCAGATACGGAACATCGGCACCATCGGCGGGAACATCGCCAACGGGGTAACTTCGGCGGATACGGCTTCCACGCTGCTGGCCTGGGATGCGCTGCTGGAATACACCACCGCCACGGAAACCGGCGTTGTCGAAAGCCGCTTGGTGCCCATGGCCGCACACTATATGGGTGCGGGGAAGACGGCGCTGGCCCACGAGGAAATCCTCACGGCCATCATGGTACCCCGGTCAAGCTGGGAGCATTGTTTCGGTCATTACATTAAATACGCCATGCGGAACGCCTTGGACATCGCCACCATCGGCTGCTCGGTGAATCTGCGCTTAGGACCGGACAAAAAAACCGTGGAGCGGCTGCGGATTGCCTATGGTGTGGCCGGGCCAATACCGCTTCGGGCGAAAAGCGCGGAGGATGCGGCCAAGGGGCAGCCGGTGAGCCGGGAGACCATCGATGCGGCGGCGCGCGCTGCCCTAGGGGACATCAACCCGCGGTCCAGCTGGCGGGCTGCCCGGGAAGTGCGGCTGCATCTGGCGGAGGAGCTGGCGCGGCGGGCATTCACGGCGTCCGTGGAGCTGGCAGGGGGGGTGGTGTGATGCAGTATCAAAGGGTGCGCTGCACCATCAACGAAAAACCTACGGAGACCATAGTAGACGTCCGCGCGTCACTGACGGATATGCTGCGGAACGATTATTCCCTCACCAGCGTGAAAAAAGGCTGCGAGGTGGGCGAGTGCGGGGCATGCAACGTGATCATCGACGGCGAATGTTACAATTCCTGCATCTACCTGGCGATCTGGGCTGATGGCAAGTCAATCACCACCACCGAGGGGTTGGTGGCCGGCGACGGCGAACTTTCGGCGCTGCAGCAGGCCTTCGTGGACGAGGGGGCCGTACAGTGCGGATTCTGTACCCCCGGTTTTCTGATGAGCGCCAAAGCGATACTTAATTCTGACCGGAGCTGGACCGACGAGGAGTTGCGAAAGGCGCTGTCGGGCCATTTGTGCCGCTGCACGGGGTACGAGAATATTCTGCGGGCGGTACGGAAGCTCGCTTCCACGCACTCCAGGAACGGGACATGTTGAAAAAACGTATCGTCATCTGCCTGGACGTGCGGGACGGGCGCACCACCAAGGGTGTCAAGTTTCAAAACAACGTCGATGTGGGCGACCCGGTAGAGATGGCCGCCGCATATTACCGCCAAGGCGTAGACGAACTGGTGTTCTATGACATCGTGGCTTCGGTGCGGGGCCGGGGGCCCATTTTGGATGTCGTCGCCCGTGTGGCAGCCCAGGTGTTTATCCCCTTCTGCGTGGGGGGCGGCATGGGTACCCTGGAGGATATCCGCAACACCATCCTGGCGGGGGCGGAGAAGATCAGCCTGAACACCCAGGCGGTGAAGCAGCCGGCGCTCATCACGGCGGGAGCCCGGGTCTTCGGGAACCAGTGCATTGTGCTGGGGATGGACGCCAAGAGGGACGCCGCCATGACGTCGGGCTATCGGGTGTTCGTCAACGGCGGCCGCACCCCCACAGACTGGGACGCACGGGACTGGGCCATCCGGGCGGTGGAACTGGGGGCCGGCGAAATCGTTCTCAATTCCATCGATGCCGACGGCACCAGGGATGGCTACGAGATTCCCCTCACCAGGCTCATCGCGCAGGCAGTTCCAGTGCCCGTGGTGGCCTCAGGGGGCGGCGGAAAGAGCGAACATCTGGTGGAGGTACTCACCACCGGCGGCGCGGACGCAGCGCTCGTCGCATCCATGGTTCACTCCGGGGAGTACACCGTGGGGCACATCAAAGCCGCTCTGTCCGATGCGGGAGTGCTGGTACGAGAGGACGCCGCACATCGGACGAAAATATGCAGCGGAGTCACCTGAAGGCGTCGAACCACACCTTCAGGGGTTTCACCCCCATACGGATACGAAAATACAGGGCTGCCACCAAGAAGCCCGAAAAATGGGTCAGGTGGGCAACCCCCGTGCGGCGTCCGGCGAACTGCTCCGCCAGGGAGATGCCCCCATAGGCGAGCACCAGCAGGGGCGCCGGCACCGGCAGAAGTCCCCACACGAAGATCCGGGACCGGGGAAAGATCACCGCATAGGCGAACAGCAGTGCGTAAATTGCCCCGGAAGCGCCCACCAGAAAGACCCTGGGGGTTCCCAGGAACACATAGATACCTAGGGAGAGGATACCGCAAAGGATGCCGGACAGAAGGTAAAACAGGAGAAACTCCCGTGACCCGATAGAGCGCTCCACATGGGTGCCGAAAAAAAAGAGCCCCAGCATGTTGAACAGCAGGTGCTGTAGACTGCCGTGGACAAACATATAGGTGAAAACCTGCCAGTACAGGCGCCCCCGGATGCAATACACCGGATTCAGTGCCAAGAAGACGGTCCATTGCGGCACCGTCGTGGTGAACCCGTAAACCGCCACGTTAATCAGGATCAGCGCCAGAGAATAGTTGGAAAAACGATACCGGAAGAGTTTTCTTATGAACATGGGCACCCTCTCTCATCCCCGGCTCAAGGGGGAAATGGTGGTGTAATGCTGAATCAGATCGAAAAACAATGCCCATTTGGGCATCTCCGATTCCAGCTGGTTCTTTTTTTCAATATTATCCAGGACGAGCATCCGCAGGTTAGAGATAATCGCCGGCTCCTTTTTTTTCATGTCGTCGAAGATCTCCTTTATTTTCTCGTGCAGGCTGAACAGGCGCATAGTTTCCTCTTCCAGAATCAGCCGCGCCGTATCGTTTACCCCATGAATCCGCAGAGTCATTTTTTCGGCTGAAGGCCGTTTGTAAACGTCGGTTTCCTGGATAGCAGTGATGACGTCGTAATTCTCCCCCCCCGGCATAAAGCTGTGCTCAAACAGGGCGATCCGTTCCCTGGTACGGGAACACTGGGCGACCGATAGGGAAAAACTCTTCTGGT
Source organism: Spirochaetaceae bacterium (assembly GCA_031290725.1). GTDB lineage: Bacteria > Spirochaetota > Spirochaetia > Treponematales > Treponemataceae > JAISTZ01. The sequence goes on along the minus strand of JAITMZ010000205.1, from coordinate 814 downwards.
AGTTGTGGTTCCAGAACAGGCCGTTTTGATAAAAATCCTCAAGCAGGGTGCGTACATTTTCGGAAAAATACAGCTCGGTGAACTTGTTCAGCACCTGTAGTGGAATCACCCAATAAAAGGCGGTTTCAAAGATGGTCTGCAGCAGGGTGGAGGAGCTTACGTTGTAGCCGGCCAGGTCCTCCATGGGCTGGTTATCAAAAAGCCTGGGGATTTCTGCCGCCATCTCCTCGTTCACCAGCTCATACTGGATGCGGCGCTGGTTCGACTTGAAAACCGCAGTAATGTTGGCGATGTAGATGGCCAGGGAGTCGGAACGGATCCGGGCCTTTTTCATGTCCGCCTTGGGGTTATCTTGAAGTATCCGGTAGAAATTCAGCAGTATGGCGGTGTTCAACCGATGTTTGAGGATGCTGTTGACCGTGCGGAGATGATCTACCAGCTCCCCCGGATGTTCCCCCTTGTTGGGCCTGAGCTCATACAAGGCCACCATAGCGTAGGCCATGGATTTGCTGACACTGAAGTCGTGGCCGAGGTAATAGAAATCCTGGATAAAGGCTCCAAGGCCGGGAAGCGCTGCGGCACGGAATTCCGGTGGGTTATCCTTGCCCGCTTCCTCCGCCAGATCAAAGGCAGGGTCAAAACACCGGAGGGGCGTCACGTAATCGATCCGGCATAAATCAAAGAGTTGCTGCAATTTGGAAATCACCATTTCAATTTTAAAAAAGTGCGGGGTCGAAAGTTTGTCAAAAAAACGCTCCAGCCGCTTCCGCTGGGCTTCGGATACTGCGATCTTTTCGGAGGCCCCGTGCATCAT
>JAITMZ010000172.1 GCA_031290725.1 Spirochaetaceae bacterium | reverse complement strand
TACGGCACCATCGACCCCATGCCGCTGGTGGCAATTTTTTTCACCCTCCTCTTCGGGATAATGTTCGGCGATGTGGGTCAGGGGCTGGTGTTCGTGGGCATAGGAATTTTGCTGCGCCGGGGGGTGATCAAAAAATTCGCAGCCTGGCAGAAATTCGCCCCGATTTTTGTGGGGATCGGTTGCAGCAGTACGGTGATGGGGTTTCTGAACGGTGAGTTTTTTTCCAATCATCATGTGCTGGACTTCATCGGGTCAGCCGTCGCCGGACTGTTCGGTACCACGTACCCCTTTCTGCATCTGATGCCTAACTCGGATTCCATCCACCGGGTGTTTTATTTTTTTATTTTCACTTTGGGAATCGGCTTTATCATCAATTCCACGGGACTGGTGGTGAACATCATCAACCAGGTTTCGCTGAAACACCTCGGCAAGGCCCTGTTTGGGAAAACCGGACTTTCGGGAGCGTTGTTCTTCTGGTATGTCATCGCTCTGGCGGTGCGGATAGCGGTGTGGAAGTATGCGGTGTCTCCCGCAGATTGGGCAGTCATGGGGCTGTGCCTGGGCGGCGTGTTTTTGGGTGAACCCCTGGAGCGCCTGGTGGAGGGCGAGCGGCCGGTCTTCGAGGATGGCCTGGGGGTGGCGGCGATCCACGGGGTAGTGGAGGTACTGGAAATTATATCCAGCTATTTTTCCAATTCCCTGAGTTTCCTGCGGGTGGGTGCCTTTGCCCTGGCCCATGCGGTGCTGGGTTTTATCATCTTCACCATGACCGATTTGATCGGCGGTGCCGCCAGCCCCAGCGGTATTTTAGTGACCGTCGCGGGGAACGCCGTGGTTATCCTCCTGGAGGGGATGATCGTGGCGATTCAAGTGATCCGTCTACAGTACTACGAATTTTTCTCAAAGTTTTTTACGGAAACCGGTAAGGAATTCATTCCTTTCAGGTTTACCTATAGGCCATAAGGGCACATTGAAAACTCGGTTAGATTTTTCAATGTGTTTCGCATTTGCATATCGTAAATGCGGTTAAAATCGGAACACCTCAAAAACTTCAGTTTTTAGAGGTGTCCATAAGGAGTATGGACATGAAAAAGAAATTGACCTGTGCCGCGTCCCTGTTGATTGGCGCGGCGGTGCTTTTCGCGGCAGAAGGGGAAGGGGGGACATCCGGTGCCCCATCGGCTCTGGCGGCATTTACCGCCGGGAGCGCCAAGTATTTCGCGGCGGCCATTGCGGTGGGCATTTCGTGCCTGGCGGGAGGTATCGCCGTGGGACGGATCGGCGCAGCGGCTATGGGGGCGATCAGCGAAAATGCGGAGCTCGCCGGCAAGGCGATCCCCTATGTGGGACTGGCGGAGGGTATCTGTCTGTGGGGCTTCCTAGTGGCGCTGTTGATGATCATCCTTTGACCCCCCGGTGGACATGGAATACTACATTATCGGTGAGCGGGAGCTGGTTTTAGGCTTCGGTCTGGCGGGAGTGCGGGGTACCATCGCGGCGAATCGTGACGAGGCTCTGGAAGCTTTTTTCCACGCCACCGGAAGCGGCAAGCTGCCCCTGGTGGAGCGTCCCAAGGTGCTGATCGTGACCGAGACGGTGGGGGTGATGCTGGAAGACGAAATCCTGGACTGGCAGCGGAGAAGCACCTATCCGCTGATTGTGGAAATTCCCGGCCTCCACGGGCATCTGGAGGGAAAAAAGACCCTCACGGATTCAATCCGTGAGGCCATAGGGATACGGGTGTAGATTATGGAAGAATTACGATCCACAGAGATACTGGACAAGGAAATCGAAGACGACGCCCGGCGAAAGGCTGTACAAATTCTGGAACATGCGGACGAGGAATGTAAAACGATTTTGGATGCCGTGGAAGGACGGGTGCAGGAAATGCTGGCGGAAAAAAAGAAAGAATACGACGCGGCATTTCAGCATTTTACGCACAATGAAAATGCGTCACTGCCCCTGGAACAGGTACGATTTTTATCGGCCCACAAAACCAAATCGATCATGACCGGGATTAATGCCTACCTCACGGCCATTCCCCGAGAAAAGCGGCGGCGAATCGTGGATTCAATGATAGAAAAATACACCCCTCTGTTCGCAGGCAAACACTTCACGGTTCGGGAAACCACGGAACCCAGCGCCTTTCCAGAAATAACCGTGAGCGAAGGGGTCATCATGGAGAGTGACGACGGCAGCATCCGCGCCAGGGCTACCCTGGATGAACGGATCGCGGAAATCCTGGACACCAGCGGTTACGATCTTGCCGCTGCCCTCTTTGGGAAGAGGCTTCCGGAATGAAAAAATTTGCAAACCAAGGGCCGGCCAAAGCGGTCCTGTCCGGCGAAAGCAGCGTTGTCCGGGGGCGCATCATCCGCATCGCCGGGCCCATCGTGTACGCATCGGGGCTGGGGAGCTGCGGTCTATACGACCTGGTGTCTGTGGGAAATGGCGGCCTCATGGGTGAGATCATCCGCCAGCGCGAAACCGGTGCCACCATCCAGGTCTACGAGGACGACACAGGGATGCGGGTGGGGGAACCGGTGGTATGCCATCGCCGGCCTTTGTCGGTACGCCTGGGGCCGGGATTGGTGGGTACCATCTACGACGGGATTCAGCGGCCCCTGGCGGCCATGCATGCAGAACAGGGGGCTTTTTTGCTGCCCGGCAAGCGGACGGAACCCCTGGATAACGCACGGAAATGGCAGTTCGACGGCGTTTTGGCAAAGGGCGACCCCATCGCACCGGGTACGGTGCTGGGTACGGTGCGGGAAACATCGTCGATTTTACACAAAATCATGGTTCCCCCTTTCATCCGGGGCAAAATCCTGAAATTCCTGGCAAAAAACAGCGAATTCACCGTGGACGACCTGCTGGGCGAAACCGATCTGGGAGAAAAACTGTATATGAGCCACTATTGGCCCATGCGGAAGCCCCGGCCCTTTGAAAAAAAATTGGCGGTGGGCGAGCCCCTGGTCACAGGACAGCGGGTGATAGACCTGTTTTTTCCCCTGTCCAAGGGCGGCACCGCTGCCATACCCGGCGGCTTTGGCACAGGTAAAACCATGACCCAGCACGCCGTGGCCAAGTGGTGCGACGCAGACCTGATCGTGTACATCGGCTGCGGCGAGCGGGGTAACGAAATGACCGAGGTGCTCACCGAATTCCCGGAATTGATCGACCCGCGCACGGGCCGCTCCCTGCTGGAACGCACGATTCTCATCGCCAACACTTCCACTATGCCGGTGGCCGCCCGGGAAGTGTCGCTGTATTCGGGGATAACCTTCGCGGAATACTATCGGGACATGGGTCTGACCGTGGCGATCATGGCGGATTCCACCAGCCGCTGGGCAGAGGCGCTGCGGGAGCTTTCCGGGCGCATGGAGGAAATGCCCGCCGAGGAGGGTTTTCCTGCCTATCTTTCCACGCGGCTTGCGGAATTTTACGAACGGGCCGGACGGGTAATATCCCTGGGCGGCCGGGAAGGTTCTGTGGCGGTGATCGGCGCTGTATCCCCCCCGGGGGGAGATTTTTCCGAGCCCGTAACGGAACACACCAAACGCTTTATCCGCTGTTTCTGGGCGCTGGACCGGGATCTGGCCAACGCCCGCCACTATCCGGCCATCAACTGGCTGAATTCCTACTCGGAATACGCCGATGAGGTGGCACCCTGGTGGAACCGGTTGGACGAGCGCTGGGCACATCTACGCCGGGAAGCTCTGGATATTTTGAAGCGCGAAGAACGGCTGCAGCAGATCGTGCGTCTCATCGGATCCGACGCCCTGCCGGATTCGGAACGGCTGGTGCTGTCGATTTCGGAGATGATCAAAAACGGCTTCTTGCAGCAGAACGCTTTCGACCAGGTAGACGCCTATTCGGTGCCGGAAAAGCAGATTCTGATACTCCAGCTCATCCTGGATTTTCAAAAAAAAGCCGAGAGAATCGTGAAGCACGGCATTCCCCTGGTGAAGATCAACGCTCTTCCGGTGCGGGAGGAGATCATGCGGATAAAAAGCGCTATTCCCAACGACAAGCTGGAAGAAATTCAGGCCGTGGTGATGCGTCTGGAGGAACAGATGGGTGAGCTGGAACGGACATACAAAAAGGCAGAACTATGAAGGGTGTAGAATATCGCGGGTTACGGTCGGTGGACGGGCCCATTGTTATTGCCCGCCGTTCCGGGGACGTCTTTTACGGCGAAATTGTGGCGGTGCGGGACCGTACAGGGGAAAAGCGAACCGGCCGGGTGATTGAACTGTCGGAGGAGATCGCGGTGGTGCAGATCTTCGGTTCCACCACGGGGCTGGATCTGGAGGATTCCCGGATAGAATTTCTGGACACCCCCCTGGAAATACCCGTGGGCGAGGGCCTCTTGGGGCGCATCTTCAACGGCATGGGGGAGCCTATCGATGGCTATCCGCCGGTGATCGCCCCGGAGAAGCGCAACGTTAACGGCAACCCCATTAATCCCTTCGCGCGGGTTTATCCCAGGGACTGCATCCAGACCGGAATCAGCGCTATCGACGGGTTGGCCACGCTGATTCGCGGACAAAAACTTCCGATTTTTTCCGGCGACGGGCTGCCCCACAACCGGCTGGCCGCCCAGATTATCCGGCAGGCCAAAATTCTCTCCGGGGATGAAAGCTTTGTGATGGTCTTTGCCGGTATGGGTATAAAATACGACGTGGCCCGCTTTTTTACGGACACCTTCGAAGAATCCGGGGTGTTGTCACGGGTGGTGATGTTCCAGTCCCTGGCGGATTCGCCTTCCATCGAGCGGGTGATCACCCCCCGGGCCGCCCTCACCGCCGCAGAATACCTGGCCTTTGACCGGGGTATGCACGTGCTGGTGGTGCTCACCGACATGACCAGCTACTGCGAGGCCCTTCGGGAAATATCCACCACCCGCGGTGAAGTACCCGGCCGCAAGGGCTATCCCGGCTATCTGTATTCCGATCTGGCGGAACTCTACGAGCGGGCCGGCAGGATCAAGGATTCCGCGGGGTCGATCACCCAGATTCCCATCCTCACCATGCCCAACGACGACATCACCCACCCCATCCCGGACCTCACGGGGTACATCACCGAGGGGCAGATCGTGTTGCTTCGGTCCATCAGTCAGAAGGGGATTTATCCGCCCATCGCGGGGCTTTCCAGCCTGTCCCGGCTCATGAAAGACGGCATCGGCGAGGGCATGACCAGGGAGGATCACACCGATTTGTCCAGTCAGCTTTTCGCCGCTTATTCCCAGGTGAGCACCATCCGTAATCTGGCGTCCATCATCGGAGATGAAGAACTTTCCGCCCAGGACAAGCGGTACCTGGAATTCGGCCGGCGCTTTGAGACGGAATTTTTGGCCCAGGGGGAATTTGAAAACCGCAGCATTGAACAGACCCTGGACATTGGCTGGAAGCTGCTCACCTGTTTGCCGGAGAGTCAGTTGTACCGGATAAAACCCGCCCTCATTGAAAAATACCTGCGGAGGTGAGGAATGCCCAGTCTTAACGTGGCACCTACAAAATCCAATCTCCTGGCCATGGGGGAAGAACTGGATATTGCCCGGCAAGGCTACGACCTGCTGGAACAGAAGCGGGAAGTCCTGGTGATGGAGCTGATGCGTATGGTGGAGAAGGTGAAATTGCTTGAACGGGACATCGAAAAGCGCATCGACACCGCCTATGCCGCCCTGACCAGCATGCTCATGATGGCCGGTGGTGACCGGGTGGAGCGTATTTCCCGGGGGGTTCACTACGATTTTCGCATCGTCGAAAAACGCGTGGTCATCGCCGGGATGCGATTCTCGTCCCTGGAGGCGCGCCTCCCCAAACCAGGGTTGTTCTATTCGTTCATGGAAACCTTTGCCGATGTGGACAAGGTGGCGGTGGAGTTTTTTAAGCTCCTGGAGCTGCTGACAGACATGGCGGCAATCCGTTCCATCGTGTGGCGCCTGGCCCTGGAGGTGAAAAAGACCCAGCGCCGGGTGAACGCCCTGGATAAAATAGTGATTCCCCAAACCCGGGACACAAAAGCGTATATCGAAGGCGTACTTGAGGAACGGGAACGGGAGAATATTTTTGTATTAAAGGCCCTAAAGGCGCGAAACAAGGAGGTTCAGCGGTGACACCCAATCTTTTTCAGAACATTTTAGTGGCCATCAATGGCTCGGAGGGGTCGATTCATGCGGCCCAGTACGCCATCCTCATGGCCAAACAATACCACAGCAACGTGAAAGTGGTCTACGTGGTGGACACGGCTACCATCAAATATCTCACCCTCAACCGAATTTTCATCTCCGACGAGGCTGCGGATTATGAAAAAAGTTTGCTCCAGGACGGCCAGCGCTATCTGAACTATGTGGCAAACCTGGGGCGCAAAAAGGGGGTCGTCATCGAGACGATTCTCAGAAAAGGCGCCGTGTGGACAGAGGTGGTTATCCTGGCGGACGAGATGAAGGCCAATCTGATTTTGCTGGGCGGGGCATTCCAGGGAAGCAGCATCGGGCTGGATGGACAGCACAAGGACTCCATCATCACGTCTTTCACCGAGATACTGGCCAACGCGCCCTGTTCTGTACTGGTGGTGCACGAAAAAATGCTGGACCACTTGTTCGGCAAGATCGGAATTTAACGGGCGGTGACGGGAAGCGCTGATTAGCCGCAAGTTAATCGGCGCGCCCCTCTGTCTCGATAAAGGTGAAGGCCAGGTCCGGCAAGTTGATATGCCCTGCTTTCACGGTGAGCACGTCGTTGAGGGCGGCTTTTTTGGCGGTGGTGATCACCGTCTGCCGTGCCAGCGAGGGGATGATCACCATGGCCTGGTAGCCCCGCAGTTCCACCACCACTGCCTCGCCGGTCCATCCGGGGCGCTCCATCAGGTAGACCAATGTCCAGTGCAGATTGCTGTCCCGTTCCGCCTTCACCGAGGCCGCCGCTGCCGCATCACCCTGCAAAATACGCTCCAGTACCTGTGTCGAATTCAGGGGAGGCGCCCCGCCGCCGGTCTGCGCCGCCAGATATGAGCGGAGCTGCTGGTGGGCCACCAGATCGCTGTAGCGTCTGAGGGGGCTGGTCACCTGGCTGTACATGGCGAGTCCCAGGCCGCTGTGGGAGCCTGGGGTGGTACTCACGGTCTTTGGACGCATACATTTGATTTGGGCAAGGTCTCCCGCAAGTCCGTTGGGGATCTCCGCCGGGACTTCCGGGGCTTCCTGGCTGGCGTAAGGAAAGGCTAGCCCCCGTTTGAAGGCGAATTTAGCGGCCGCTTCTCCCGCCAGTAGCATCATTTCCTGCACCATGGTCGACGCATCGTTGTGGATCACCGGATCGATGGACACGGAGTCGTTTTGCACCCGGATGTGCACCTCGGGCATGTTGATGGCGATGGCCCCCGATGCTTTCCGCCGGGCCAGATTCTTCCGGGCTATGTCAAAGAGGGGCGCCAGGTCGGGATCGTCCCGGTGAGATTCCGCCTCGTCGTAAGTGAGCCGCCGTACCTTCACCAGGGTCTTGAACACTTCGCACTCCCCCACGCTGAAAGGCGCGTCGTTCAGGGTGATTTTGAAGGACAGGGCACGGGACAGAGAAGTTAATCCCAGGGCATAGTCCTCCAGGGATTCTTCGGCGAGCATCCGGGCGGCGCCTTCGGGGAGATACAGGGTGGCTCCCCGGTTCCGCGCAGTCAAGTCGATGGACGAATCCGGGGTGACGGTGCATGCCGGGTCCGCGATATGTACCCACAGGGCCATGCCGTCGAAAAAAACCGCATCGTCTGGGTCGGCGGACCAAGGGTTGTCGATGGCCAGCGCCGTGTGATCCAGCCGGAGGCGCGGCTCGTCGGGCGGTGCGGCCAAACCTTCACTGGCTGACCGGGATGACAGGCCGCGCCGCGACGGGTAGGGATTTCGGTATCGGGTCCACACGCCGGTGTCCAGGAGCAGCCGGTGAGCCTTCTGCGGGTCCGGCGGCATGGAGAGATCCCCCATGATCCGCGATTTGACGCTCTGTCCCAGCGCCACGGCTTCCACCTCCTGCATAAAGTGGGTGTCGTCTGGTAGGTCCAGGGTGCGTTTTTTCAGGCGCGCCATAAAAGCCGTCCGTTTTTCCCCGTTCTCCGCCTGGAACGCCTGTTTTGCCCGGATATCCGCGGCCTCCGCCCGGCTGCGGATCGCAAAGGCCGGCACAGTCGCACTCGCAGTCAGAGCAAAAAAGGGGCTTTCCCGGATGGCCGTGTAGTACGCCCATGCCGTCTCCCCGTTCCACTCCCCAAAGGCGATCCCGGCGATTTCCGGGGCGCCCACGGCAATGCCCGGGTCGTCCGCCAGCAACTCGTAGGCCTCCGTCAGACGGCGCTCTGTTTCAACGGTTTGTTTGGCGAATTTTTCCGCGAAATCGCGCACCGCCTTGAGGGAAGGCGCGTCTTGAGCGAGCAGGACAATGTCTTTTTCCCGCACCCGCTGGGTCTCCGGCTTTTCTGATTTGGGAGGCCCATATTGTATCGTAATTTTGTCGTCCCGGTCAAGCACCAGAGCCGGTTCCTGCTTATAAAGCACCAGCGAATTTTTTTGTACCATGAAACTAATATACCAAAAAGACGGCAAAAAAGCAAGAGGGCTTTTTGATAGGGCCAGTACTTTGCAACTCAAGGTGCCCTGACTAGGAAACACAATGGGTGGGCGGTGATTGTGGCGGCGATTTTTGCGGCAGTCTCCAGGGCGTCCTGAAGGGGGCTGCCGCCCAGACGGGCAGTCAAAAATGCCCCCGCAAAGGCGTCCCCCGCGCCGGTTTCGTCCATCATCGGGGCCGGGGGCGGGGATGCGTTCCAGGAGAAGCTTTGCCCGCCGACAAAAAGGACTCCCCCCTCCCGCCCGGCGCTCTCCAGGTAGACCAAATCCCGTGGTGGGGCTTTCTCCGGCCATTCTTGCCGTAAAATATGCCCTTCTCCACGGTTGGCAAAGAGGTACACCGGGAAATCCTTCCCCAGCGGATTGTCAGGAAAACCGGGGGCCCGGCGCAAAAAAGCGGCGGCACACCGGGCACCGTGGCGGGTGGCGGCGCAGAGGGCCAGGGCGGTTTTCCGCGCGACGCAAAACCGGTATATCCGGCGGGTCAAGTGCTCATTTGCCGAGGCCATGCCTTCCAAGATGACGCAATCAGCCCCGGCGGCCAGGGTTTCGTCGAACTGGTCCGCTTCAATCAGAGGCGCCGCGCCCGGTGCCGCCGCTACGGCCGTTTCGCCCTTGCATTGCACCACCAGACAGCGTCCGGTGACTCCCCGGACAGTCCTAAGGGCGCACTCCACCCCCCGTTTTGCCGCGATTCGCCGGAAGAAGAGGGCGTCCTTATCTGCGCGCTTCGTGCGTCCCGGGGCGTTCCCGCAGGTGCCGGAAAAAACAGAGCGGCCACCCAGAGCGGCGGCAATTTTGAGACTGTTGAACACCGACCCGCCCGGCTCTCGGTACATAGCGACGGGGCTTTCCGGGTTCGTCTCCAGAGCTTCCAGGAGCGCGTCCAGTTCCG
>JAITMZ010000087.1 GCA_031290725.1 Spirochaetaceae bacterium | reverse complement strand
GACGGCATGTTTGACGTCTGCTTTGTGCGGCACCCGGACAGCCGGCGCCGGCTGCTGCGGCTGGTCATGAGCTACACCACAGGCCAGCAAGAACAATATGCGGAGATCGGCATGTCCTGCTCCCCGGAAGTGCGTCTGCAAGCGCTGGACGGCAGTCTGGCGGCCCACGCCGACGGCGAAACCCTGTGCTACGAGGGCAAGGAACTGTCCTTTTCCTGCATACCCCAGGCGCTGCGCCTCGTCGGAGACCCGGACCGGCGCATTTTAGGGGACGCCCCGTGAGTGCCCAGTCGGTCGTGCAGCAAGTCCCGGATCAGGACATGGACGCGGCGGCGGTATCCACGGTAATGCCGGCGGCGAACGGAAAATCGCCGAACATATCCCGCCAGGTGCGGCTTCGGGGGTCCTTCTTTTTTTCCCTGCGGCGGTGTATCGTGAGTACCTTGCTCCGGTGGGTTTTAGGGATTCTGTGCAAGGTGGACTGCCGGGAATATGTGAAAATGCTGGACGCAATAGCGGAGCTCGCCGACGGCAGTCCCCGGGGCATCATCCTGGCGATCAACCACGTCAATTTTCTAGAGGTACCCATACTGGTGGCCTTCAGCTACCCCCGTCTGGTGACGGGCATCGTCAATGCCGATGCCTGGACCAACAAATTTATGGCCTTTCTCTTCGACACCTACGCGGCCATCCCCATCGACCGGAGCGGTTCCTATTTCCAGGCCTTTCGACAGGTGCAGCTGGCCATGAACGAAGGGTTCCACATGGCCATCGCCCCGGAGGGCACCCGGAGCCGTACGGGGGTCATGGCCAGAGGCAAGGCCGGGGTGGTACAGTTAGCCCTGATCACCGGCGCACCCATCCTGCCCCTGGGGCACTGTGGGGGGCAGTATTTTTGGAAAAACCTCACGCACTTCCGGCGCACGCCCTTCGTTTTCAACGTGGGCCGTCCCCTGAGGTTCAAGTTTCCGGGCCGCCGTCCTACTAAGGAGGAGCAGGAAATAATGCTGGATGAGCTGATGGGACAAGTCGCGGCGCTTCTGCCCCAGGATATGCGGGGCGTTTATGCGGAACAGGCCCTGCGGAAACCTGAATACCTGGAATCATTTTATAATGACACCTGATAACGCACGAGCCAATGATACCGGTCTGGCCAACCTCGTATTGATAAAAGGCGCGGGAGACCTGGCTTCAGGTGTGGCCCTCCGGCTGCACCATGCGGGTTTTCCCCTCGTGATGACCGAGATCGCCCTGCCCACTTCGGTGCGCCGGACCGTGTGCTTTTCCCGGGCCGTCACCGAGAAAAGCGCCGTGGTGGAGGACGTGAAGGCCGTGCTGGTGGACGACGACGACGACGCCCGTGGGGCTCTTCACGCCGGTCACCTCGCCCTCTATGTGGACGGCGAGGCGGGCTGCGTCCGGCGGCTGCGTCCGGCGGTGCTGGTGGACGGCATCATGGCCAAGCGCAACGTCGGCACCGCCCTCACCGATGCGCCGGTGGTGATCGCCTTGGGGCCGGGATTTATCGCCGGCGAGGATTGCCACGGGGTGATCGAGACCCAGCGGGGGCACACATTGGGGCGGGTTATCACTTCTGGAAGCGCCCTGCCGGACACGGGCGTCCCCGGCGACATCGGAGGGCACACCACGGAGCGGCTGATTCGCGCCCCCTGTGCGGGCTTTTTTCACCCCGTGGTGAGCATCGGCGACACGGTGTTCGCCGGGGATATCGCGGCGGTGATCTTCTCCCAGGCGCCGGCCTGCCCGCGCTGTGCGGGCTGCACGGGCTCTCCGGACTGTTCGGGGTGCGGCCTGTCCCCCACGGCCGCCGGTGAGCCGGTGGTCGCGCAGATCGACGGCATGGTGCGGGGGATTCTGCCGGAGGGCATGCCGGTACAGGCGGGCATGAAGTGCGGCGACGTGGACCCCCGCGGTGAGAGGGCGCACTGTTTTACGGTGTCCGACAAGGCGCTGGCGGTGGCGGGGGGGGTACTGGAGGCGATACTGCGGTTTAGAGCGGCGGGAATCTGACCCCAAGTACCGCGCTGCCCCACGCAAAACTCTCAGGACACGCCCCTTGGATGGCGATTTTCCCCGCTGCCGACGCGATAATGGGCCACACGGACGGGCTGCCGCTCGTCTTGGTGTCCACGTAGTTGATCAGGTTGTTAAGCCAGCCGTCGAAGTCCGCTTCCGGTTTTGGAATGGAATCCGCATTGCTACTCACAACAAACTCTTTATACAAAAAATGTACCCCGCTCAAGCAGGGCCTGTACCCATTTTACGGTTGCCGCCGACAATTTTTCCTTTGTTTTCGACCGCACTGGCGATGTGGTCGACCGCATGCCGCATTTCTTCTCTAGTATAGCACGCAAACCAGCGCCGGTCAAGTTTTTTTCAAAATCATTTACAGTTTTTTTCAAAAATTCCTCACGCAGTACCGGGCAACAAGCCCAGTCCAGCCCCCAAACACAGGCGGACTCCTCCCGGAGACCGCCTGCCGCGCCTTGCCGTCGACTATCGGCTGGGCGCTGCTCAAGATATTTTTGATAAGATATATTGGTTTACCGAAACGCCTTCTTCGGCTGACTTTATGGCCAGTTTCCGGTGAATTTCCGTTGACATTCGTAGGGTTACATTACCTTTGAAGTGTTTTAAGCCAAAGGGGCCTGGTATTTCTTCGCTTTCTTCTCTCATCCAGGCGATGGACGCTTCAACCGCTTTTTCCACTTCAACCAGCGTGCTTCCGGCTGTATTTCCATGCGCCATGAGCGACGGGAATTCAAGGCAGCGGGCGATATGCACATTGTCTTCCCTTGACCATTCAACACGGTATGTGTACTTGTCAATGAGTTCAGTCGTTTTCATCTTTTACTTCAATTTGCATAAAACAGGACAAAAATTTCCCGTCTCCCTAGTGCACCCCGCCGTTCACCGTGTGCCCGGTGGTGATGCCTTTCCCATCCGCCGTGAGCTGCCTGCCGCCGATACATACCCGGCGATTTTCCACCCGAATGTCCACGGCGAAGAAGCAGTCCGCGTCGATTTCCGCGTCCTTGGCTTTGTTGTCCGGCGCGCTACCCTCCAGGACCACCGGGGTGCCCGGCGCGGCCCAGGGGATGTCCAGCACTTCCACGCTTTCCTTGCCGCCGCCGTCAAGGTAGTCCGACGCCAGGAGCATACCGTAACTCGTGAGGCCCCGCATCTTACGCGGCTTGAGGTTGTCCGCCAGCACGATGGTCTTGCCCAAAAGCGCTTCCGGCGGCATGTAGGGCGCCATGCCCGACAATATGACCCGCTCGCTGCCGGAGCCGTCGTCCAGGGTCTCCACATAGAGCTTGTCCGCATCGGGGTGCTTTTCCACCCGGAGGATTTTGGCGGCCTTGAGGGCGATGTGCGCGTCAAAGTGGGCGGCCTGCTCCGCCGGCGAAAGCGCGGGCTTGGCGGGCGCGTCCGGGGCGGCGGGTTTGGGTGCGCCCCCGGAAGATGCCTTGGCGGCGGGCTTGAGTGCGCCCTCGCCTTGCGCCTTGGCAGCGGCACTCGTGGGCGCATCCCCGGAAGATGCCTTGCCGGCGGCAGCTGTCCGGGCGGCATCGGCGCGGTCTTTTTGGGTGCCCGCATAGCGCTCGCGATAGGCGTCGATGGCCGTAGCATCCAGGGGCGTGAAGATGATTTCACTTTCCACCACTTTCTCCAGGCCGCCTGTTTCCCCCAGGTTGGCCCAGGAAAGGGCGGCGGCATCCGCGCTCTGGCCATAGGCGCCCTCCGCCAGGGTCTTTCCGAAGAAGCGCGCCACCCGGCGGGCATAGTGGGGCAAATACGGCTGCAGCATGATCGCCAAGTCCTTAATCACGTAACAAAGGATGCCGATGAGGGCCGCCGCCTCGTCCGGGGCGCTGGTGCGCTTTTTCCAGGGTTCCCCCGCCTGAAACGCCTTGTTCGCCGTGTCCGACACCTGGAAGATGCCGTGAAAAGCGTCCTTCAGTTCCGCCCATTCCAGCAGCTCCGTGATTTTCGCCTCCTGGGCCAGCACGCTCTGCCACAGGGCGGCGGCCTCCCCATGGGCCGAAAGGCCGTCCACGGAGGGGATGACGCCGTCGTAGTAGCGTTTCACAAAGGCCAGGGTGCGGTTCACCAGGTTGCCCAGGTTGCCGATGAGTTCGCCGTTGTATTTTTCCTGAAAATCCTTCCAGGCGAACTGGAAGTCGGCCTTTTCCGGCCGGTTGTAGAAGATGTAGAAGCGCCACGCGTCCGCGGGTATGCCGGATTCTTTGGCGTCGTTCCCGAAAACCCCCACGCCGGCTGACTTGGAAAACTTGCCGGACTCGTAGTTCAGGTATTCGCTGGAGGACATGTGAAAGAGTTTTGTCCAGTTGCGGCCGGAGCCGATCAGGGTGGAGGGGAAGATCACCGTGTGAAAGGGGATGTTGTCCTTGCCGATGAACTGGAAGAGGTCCACGTTGTCCGCAGCCCCGGGGCTTCCCGCGCTTCCCTTGCCGCCCCACCAGTCCTGCCAGTCAAAAGAGGGTTTGCCCTGGGCAGCCAGGGTGTCCGCCAGGGCCTTGGTGATGGACATATAGCCGATGGGCGCATCGAACCAGACGTAGAACACCTTGGTCTCATACCCGGGTTTGGGAACCGGGATGCCCCACTTGAGATCCCGGGTGATGGCCCGCTCATGCAGGCCGTCCCGTATCCAGGAGCGGGTCATCTGCAAAGCGTTTTTGGCCCAGTGCCCCGCGCTGCCGGCGGCTTCCATCCAGGGCAAATAGCGCTCCTGAATCGCCGGCAGGTCGATGTAGAGGTGGGAGGTCTCTTTGGCGAAGGGCGTCTGGCCGCAGGTGGAACAGTGGGGCTCCACCAGTTCCGTGGGGTCAAGGAGTTTGCCGCATTGTTCGCACTGGTCGCCCCGCGCCCCGTCGTAGCCGCAGTGGGGGCATTTCCCCCGCACATAACGGTCCGCCAGAAAGCGCTCGCAGCGGGGGCAGAACAGCTGCTCACCGGTTTTTTCCTTTATGTAGCCCTTTTCGTCCAGGTCTTTGAACAGGGACTGGACGATTTCCGTCTGCTGGGGCGTGGAGGTGCGCCCAAAGTGGTCAAAGGCGATGCCGAACCAGCGGTAGATGTCGTCGTGGATGGCAAAATAGTGGTCGCACAGTTGGCGGGGGGTCTTGCCTTCTTCCAGGGCGCGGGTTTCCGTGGCAGTGCCGTATTCGTCGGTGCCGCAGACGTACAGGGTGTCATAGCCCCGGCTCCGGCAGAACCGGGCGAATACGTCCGCGGAGAGAAC
>JAITMZ010000080.1 GCA_031290725.1 Spirochaetaceae bacterium | reverse complement strand
ACCTGCGTTCCTACGGGTCAAAAAACCCGCTTACCGAATACAAGATAGACGGCTTTAACATCTTCTACGATATGATCGACGCTATCCGCCTGGAAATCGCCAGCCGGGTGTTCCGGGTGCGGATCCAACTGGGGCCCCGGCAGTATCACCCCCGGGACGTGAACATGGACACCAGCCACAACGCCCTGGGCGCCTTTGACGCGGCTCTGGCAGCCCGGCAGGGGGCGGAACGGGGGGCCACTGCCCAGGGCCGCCAGGGGGACCGCACCACCGTGGTTCGCATGGCGCCAAAAGTGGGCCGGAACGATCCCTGCCCCTGCGGCTCAGGCAAAAAATACAAGCATTGCCACGGACGGTAAGGACACGGCTTGAATCGGGACACTTCAAAAAACATACGTTTTGAGAAGTGCCTAACAACGAAAAAATGGAAAAATGAATGGAAAATAACCCAACGCGAATAATCGCTGAGCGCCTGCCGGTGTACGAGCAGAAGGCGCGGATTCTGGAGGCCATCCAAGGCCGCCAGGTAATTATCGTACAACGCCCCACGGGAAGCGGCAAGACCACCCAGATACCGGTGATTTTGCACGAGGCGGGATATTCCGCCAACGGGGTAATCGCCGTGACCCAGCCCAGGCGTATCGCCGCGCTGTCGGTGAGCGCCTTTATCGCCCGGCAACTGGGGACCAGCTTTCCCGGCCTGGTGGGCTACAAGATGCGTTTTGAGGATAAGACCGACCTGTCCACGCGGATAAAGATCATGACCGACGGGATTCTCTTGCAGGAGATGAAACTGGACCCCTGGCTGAGCCGCTACACCGTGGTGATGGTGGACGAGGCCCACGAGCGCAGTTTGAACATCGACTTTGTGCTGGGCCTCCTGAAGCGCGTCCTGGCGGGGCGGAGGGATTTCCGGGTGATCGTGTCGTCGGCCACCATGAACGCCGAGTCCTTTTCCGCGTATTTCGACAACGCCCCCATCGTGACCATCGACACGCCGGTGTATCCCATCGCCATGGTCTACGATCCGGTGCCGGAGAAAGCGCCCCCGGAGATGCCGGACAGTGCCGGAGGGAGGCAGTGGGCTCAGCGCCCGAAATCCACCGGGGAGATCGCCGGGGAACTTTTGAACCTGAAAATCGCCGCCACCATCGACCGCATCCTGGACAACAAGGGCAAGGGGGCGATTCTGTGCTTCCTCTCCGGGGAGCGGGCCATCAAGGATTGCTGGAAGTATCTTTTGGAACAGCCCTGGGCAAAGGATCTCTGGATTGTGCCCCTCTACGGCCGCCTTTCCAAGGAGGAACAGGAGCGGGTCTTCGAGAGCGCCCCCCGGGGAAAGCGCAAGCTGGTGCTTTCCACCAATATCGCCGAGACCAGCGTGACCATCCCGGACGTGGCGGCGGTGATCGACTCGGGGATGGCCAAACTCAACCACTACAATCCCCACACCTTCACCTCCAGCCTGGTGGAGACCGAGGTGAGCGCCGCCTCCTGCGACCAGCGGAAGGGCAGGGCAGGGCGCACCGGGCCGGGTATATGCTACCGCCTCTTTAGCCGGAGCAGCTTTGATACGCGGCCGGAGTTCACCACCGAGGAGATTTTTCGCACGGACTTGTCCGAGGTGCTGCTCCGCATGTCGGAACTGAACATCACCGACTTCGAGACCTTCGACTTCATCTCGCCCCCGGGAAAAGAGGGCGTCCTGAGCGCCAGGGAAACCCTGGTGATGCTCAAGGCGCTGAACAGCGACAATACCCTCTCCCCCACCGGCGAATTGATGGCCCGGTATCCCCTGCTGCCCCGGCACAGCCGGATCATCGTGGAGGCGATTCTGCGCTACCCGGAGGTGATTCAGGAGGTGCTCATCGCCACGGCCTTTTTGTCCGCCCAATCGCCGTATCTGCTTCCCGCCGGGGAAGAAACAGAGGCCCGGAGCGCCCACCGCGCCTTTCGGGAGGCTTTTGGGGACTTCGCCTCCTACCTGACCCTCTTCCGCGCCTTTTTGGCTAGCGGCAACCGGGAGCGCTTTTGTGAAAAAAACTACCTGGACTTCCGGGTGATGAACGAGATCGTGAATATCAAGGAGCAGCTGGAACAGATCACCGGCAGCATCGGCATCCCCATACCCCAGGGGGACACCCAGCGAATCAACATGGACGACTATCTCTGCTGCATCGCCGCGGGGATGATCCAGTTTGTGTGCGTGCGGGTGGGCCGGGAAACCTACAGCAGCCTCACCGCCGAGCACATCCAAATCCACCCCGGCTCTACGCTCTTTCGGGAAAATCCCACCTACATGGTGGCCGGGGAAGTGGTCCGCACCTCCCGCACCTTCGCCATGTCCGTGTCCCCCCTCGCCCGCTCCCTTTTGGACCGCATTGATCCGGGCCTGGAGATGCGCCTCAAGGCGGTGCTCATCGCCGACGGGGGAAGGGGAGCGGCGGAGGAAGCGTTTGCCCAAAAACGGCGGTCAAGAAGGCTGGACACCCAGGGCGGCCGGGAAGCGCGGCGAAAGAGCGGGCCCAGGGGCGCAGAGCGGGCAAAGGGCCGGGGAAAACGGCGCGGAGTGTGAAGCGGCGCTTACCCCGCCCGCGAGTACCAAAAAACATCAGACGATCGCGCCG
>JAITMZ010000014.1 GCA_031290725.1 Spirochaetaceae bacterium | reverse complement strand
TTTTCGTCATCAATGACCAGAATTGTCCAGCGCATGGCAATCCCCCTAAAAATGCCCTATGGGGCGGCTTTCCCGATGTGCCCGGAAGGGCAGCGAATTGCTTCGTAGGTGTCGTGCTGTTCCAGTAGCAGCTCCATCAACCGGTCAGCCACCGCTTGTTTGGTGTCAACATCGGAGCCTGCCGGGCGGCCCATCACCGATTTTCGGTAGGAGTCGCACTCCATCACCGGGCTGGAAGCCACGAGGATTTTGTCCGCCACCACCCTATCGGCGAGCATATTGTCCGGGTCCTCCGGGGTAATGCGGACAATGCAGCCGTTGACGCTCACCAAAATCATGATGTCGAACATGCGGAGGTACGAGTCGATTTCCCGGACAGCCCGCCTGGTTTCGGGTTTGCCCGGGCGGTAGCGGGTTCCCGACGGGTGAACCAGCACTACCCTCCCCTGCTTCCGCGCCGTGTCCAGGGCGCGCATGGCCGCGGTGTTGATGCTGCGGCTCCGGGCAGTTTCCCTTTCCAGCAGCTCCGGGTCGGAAATGGCCGCCAAACTGCGGCTGGGGTAGATCACGATGCGGGAAAACCCCTCGGCCCAGGCTTTGATCACCGGGCTCTCTTCGTTCAGTTTCATCCCCGCCACCGCGGCAATGCGGTCGGATAATTGGGATTCCACGGAGGAAAGGTCCCTGTCCAGGAGGTAACAGAGCAAGGGGAGGTCCACCGTACTGTCGTGTTCCATGAGGATGAGGCCCCGCTTCCCGCATTTCACCTGGGAGAAAAAGTCGACAAAATGTTCCGTTCCCCCCAGGCATGAACCGGCGAGGATATTCTCCTCGATTATCTGGTACACGATCCTGCGGCACGCAGGATTTGCTTCCTGGAACACATTGAAAGCGTCAATCGTGTCGTTGCCCAAGTTGAGTTTGGCCAGCTCTTTGGCGAGGTATCCATATTTTTCGAGTAATGCTACACCGTTCATGGAATAATAGTAACATAGTTGAAAAAAAAACGCAAGGGCTGTCTCGGCGCTTGACTTTTTTATGTTGATCCGGTACAATTATCCCGAAGGCTTAGGCTATGATACAACCGAAATATCATTTAACCCTCAATCGGGATACCGATTGGAACATGAATAAACCTCATTTTCACGAGGATGTGGAAATTCTGCTTTCCTTATCCGCAAGCGGTGAGTTTTTTATCGAAAATGAGCTCTATCCCATCCGGGAGGGGTCTCTCTTTTTGCTCAGTGAAGCCACTATCCATAAAAGTATTGCCAAGGAATCCTATTTACGCTATGTCCTGCACATCCCCCCGGAAACGCTGCGGTATTTTTCGACAAAATATAGCGACATCCCCGCATTTGTACACAAGGCGCCGGTACGGTGCACTGTCCTGGAAAAGGCCCAGATGGAGATGCTCTCAGAAAAATTTAAGATGCTGGAAGGGGCATGGGGAACGGTGTTTTGTGCGGATCTTCAAAAAACAATGTTCTTTATGGATGCACTCCTTCAGGTGCTCACCTTTTTTACCGTCGCGGAGCCGGAAAACAAAATTCAAACCGCTGACCTGAACCAAATCGCCCCCATTTTGAACTATATCCAGAGCAGTGTGGGGGATCAAATGACTTTGGATACCCTGGCGGAACGCTTTTTTATCAGCAAATATTATATGTGTCACTGTTTCAAAAATGCCACGGGGCTGAGCATCATGGACTACATCATCAATTGCCGAATTCTCAAGGCCCGGGAACTCCTTCGCCAGGGCTTTCGGGTGCAGGAGGTGAGCGATCGGGTGGGCTTCCGCAACAACGCGCATTTTGTCCGCACCTTCGGGACCCTCACCGGGGTATCCCCCAAGCAGTACGCCAAGAAGTATGTAGATTTGCAATAGGGTAGAGGCTCACGGGTGCTCTCTGCGTCTCCTATTTCCCTGCTTCACAGGGCAAATCGGCCCGGACTTGGAGGCGGTGGAATCCTGGAGGGAGCAATCTCTTCGGTAACGATTTCAAAACCCAGGGCCCCTTCCCGTTTTTGTCGAATCATGGTGAATATATTCGATGAGGTAAGTTCAAACAAAAAATAGGGAGCCGAGAGGTTACGGTTTCGAACACCGGAAACACCAGAGAACCGGGCGCTATAGTACACAGAAAGTTTCTTTTCTTCCATTACTATGCGGATGATTTCTATCTGGGCTGATTTGGGATCGAATTTGGGAATCACATTCAAGTCCTTGTCTATCTCAAAGGAACCGTTGGACGTATCGGACATTCCGTATCTGAGACGGCCCATGAGCCAAAGGTTGTCTTTGAATTCCGCCACAAAGGCAGCAATCAAGTCGGCCATGGGAGAATTGGCGGAAAGCTCCGGCGGTTTATCCAGAGGGTATGGAGGGGTCAGGGTGCTCAAGTTATGGGATACCGGGGGAATGGCCTCTTCATCAATGATGGGGGCCATTGATTCCCGATACGACGGGGGGAAGCCGGTGATTGAACCGGGAGCAGCGGCGGACGGTTCACGATAATCCGGGGATGATACCGGCTGGAAGGGGGACTCGGGATTTTCCGTCACATCATAAAACCCGCCCCCTACTTGGCCGGAACCCGGTGGGGGAACAGACACCACGACGATCTCATCGCTCGCCAGTATCTGATCAGATGCAGATTCTATAGGTTCCAATTTCGACCGGGTCTTGCAGGAGACACCCAGGAAGAGGAAACATAAAAAAAACACAACGCGCCTACCATATACCATATAATACTCCAACCTCTAGTATAGCATTATTTTCAGAATAAGTCAAGCACACCCGCGCTCATGTACAAAAAATTTAACCACAGATACTTTATGGTATTTTTAAAAATAGTATATGAAAAAAATGTCAAATTTTTTTGTATTACACAAATTTCTTCAGTTTTTTTCAAAAAAAGTGACCGAAAAAGAGCAAAGTCGTACTATATAATAAGCGGAGTTTGTTATGAAAAAAATACGTTTGTTTTTGCTCACCTTGACCTGTGCGTGGAGTCTTGTCTCCTGCACCGCAAATGGTTCCCGGCCAGAGGATTTGCTTGCCGGGAAGGAAGCCCTTTTCCAGGGACAAGACGAAGAATCCCTGGCGCTTTTTGCGGCCCTGGAAAAGCGCAATCCCCGGGATACGGAATCGCGCCTCTGGAAGATCCGCGCCCTCACCCTGCTGGGTCAACATGGCCTGGCTTCCCGGGCGGTGGAGGAGGAGCTGTCTTTTAATCCCGGGGATTGGCGCTTCTACTTTCAGGGCGCCCTCATTGCCGCCCGCACCGGAGACACGGAAAGTCGAATCGCCATGCTCAAGGCTGCGGAGACCTGCCTGGAGGAATCCGTGCGGGTGTACCTGGAACTGGCCAAGATATGGTCAGGCCTGGGGATGAATGACCGTGCCCTGGAGATGATCCATCGCGGGCAAGCGGCGGCCCCCAAAGGCGCCTTTGCAGAACCATTGGCATCCCTCGCGGAGATTATCAGGGAAAAGGAGGGCGGCGATGCGCAGTAAAATCATTGTCCTGGTATTGGGGGTTTTGTTTTCGGGATGCGCCTCGTTGCAGCACCGGGCGGACTATGTGAATAAGGATGGCCGCCTGGCGGGGAGCCTTGCCATTGACCGGGTGGAGGTGCTGGTGGACCACGCAGTGGACGGAGACCTGGCCTGGCAAGTGGCTGAATACGCCGGGGTACAGGCGCGGAAAAATCTTTTTCTGGAAAGCCCTAAAAACATGCCGGTTTTTTCCGTGGCTAT
>JAITMZ010000153.1 GCA_031290725.1 Spirochaetaceae bacterium | reverse complement strand
CTGATGGCGGCGATCACCTTGGACGCCCCCTGTTCCTTCAGGAATTCCATGGCCTTGAGGAGGGTCCCGCCGGTTCCCAACAGGTCGTCCGCCAGAAAGGCCACACGCCCCCCCACTTCACCCAGGAGTTTTATGGTTTTAATGTTGTTTTCCTTGCCGTTTTGGCTCACCACGGCGTAGTCCCGTTCCTTGTAAATCATGGCCAGGGGCTTTTTGAGGCCGCTGGCATAGAATTTGTTCCGGTCGATGGCCCCCGTATCCGGGGAGACCACCGTGAGGTTGTCCAACTCCCCGGTTTTTCCCAGGAGTTTTCCCAGTTCCCGGATAATCTGGTAACTGGCGTGGAGATTTTCCAGGTGGGTCTTGGAAAAAGCGTTCACGATTTCCCGGGAGTGAATATCCAGCGTGATAATCCTGTCCACGCTCATGGATTCCAGGATGTGGGCCAGCAATGCCGCCGTGAGCCCTTCCCTGCCCTTTTTCTTATGCTGCCTGCTGTAGGGATAGGCGGGGGTCACCAGGGTGATTTTATCCGCCCCGGCCTGGCGCACCGCGTCAATGGCCACCAGCATGGCCATGAGATGGTCGTTCACCGACAGTTTCAGAAGATTTTTCCCCTCGTTCAGGGCCAATTCCTGATGATTTTCCATGTCCTGAAAGATGAACACCTCTTTCCCGCGGATACTATCCAGAATTTCGGTCTTGAATTCGCCGTTCATGAAGTAGGTGAAGTTAATTTTCACCTTAAACGCCGGCTTTTTGAAGGGCTTGGCGCTCTTCGACGTGTTGTGGCGCCGTTTACAGATGTCTTCCATCCGGGAAATGACCTGATCGGCGAAACTTTCCCCTCCGGGACACGCCACCACCGCGAGCCTTGCTGGTTCAGAATACGACATACCCAAAATATACCACAAAGCAAAAAAAAAAACAAGTGGCATAGGATTTTTTTTCGTTACATTTTTTTTCGTAACCACTTGACATAAATTTTTTTATATGGTATACTCAGATTATGTGGTCTGATGTTTGTGTGGCAGCCCCGGCAAAGATCAACATCGGACTGCAGGTTGGACAGCGGGGGGATGACGGCTACCACCCCATAGAGAGCATCTTTCAGGGTATCCCCCTGTACGACACCCTCTGGGTGCGCTTGGAAGGCCCCGATGGCAGCTGCGCGGCGGAATGCCGCGGCATGGATCTTCCGGCGGAGAACACCGTGACCAGGGCGTACCGGGCATTTTGCGGGCGCACCGGGGAAAAACGCGGCGTGAAGGCGCTTCTGGAAAAGCGCATCCCCAGCGGCGCGGGCCTGGGGGGCGGCTCCTCGGATGCTGCGGCGATGATCCGCGCCCTGGACCGCCTGTGTGGAACGGGTCTTGGAGAGGCGGATATGGCAGGGATAGGCGCCCAGGTGGGAAGCGACGTGCCTTTTTTCCTGTGCTGCGGCGAGGACGGTCGGGGAGCCGCCGTGGTTACCGGTCGTGGCGAAGCGGTACGGCCCATTCGCCCGCGCTCTGATTTGTACTTTGTCCTGGTTTACCCGGACGAGATGGTCTCGACGGTCAAGGCGTATGCCTTGCTGGACGAGTTCCGCTTCGGTAATGGTGGCGGTCGGTCGAATTTCACGGCGGGAAGGGGTTCTGAAACCCTCTACTGCGGCGAGATTCATTGCTGGCCCTTTGTGAACGACTTCACGGAGCCCGTCACCAAGGCATATCCGGGAATTGCCCGGGCGATTGCCGATATGGAACACACCGGATCGCTGTTCACAGCCATGTCCGGGTCCGGTTCTTCGGTGTTCGGCCTGTTTCGCACCGCTCATGATGCGGAACAGGCTGCCCTGAAACTGAACGATACTTGGCATAGGTGCTGGGCGCTTTCGAGCTAGCCCCCCTGTTGTCCATAATCGTATAGATGGTTATTCACAGGCCTGTGGAGCGAGGGGGAAAGAGTATGCAGATCACCGAAATTCGGATACGAAAGGTTCCGATGGAAGGCAAGTTGCATGGCTACGTCACGGTCACCTTTGACGACTGTTTCGTTGTGCACAACGTCAAAATCATCGAGGGCAAGGATGGGCTTTTTATTGCCATGCCCAGCCGTAAGACTTCCTCCGGGGAGTACAAGGACGTGGCCCATCCCATCACCCCGGAATTTCGCCAAACTCTGCAGGATGCGGTTTTGGCGGAATATGAGGCGGGGCATGTGGAAGAGGCCATGACCGGGGAATTATAGAAAAGCGCCTTCCTGGGGGCTGCTGATTAGCCTCAAATTAATCAGCGGTTCCTATTGTTCGTGTTACTCATTTTGGGATGTAGCCAAGTGGTAAGGCATCGGCCTTTGGAGTCGACATTCGCAGGTTCGAACCCTGCCATCCCAGTCGCGAAAACTGCATTTGCAAATTTTTTTTTGAGGATTGTATATGGAACAGATGATTGTGAAGGCGGCGAGCCGGAAGGAAACCGGGAAGGTCGCATCTTCGAAACTGCGGAAGACGGGAAAAATCCCGGCGGTGATGTATAATTCCCGGGGGGAGTCCTCCATGCTGGTCATTGACGAGGGGGAGTTTTCCAAGGTGCGGAAACTGTCCACCCCCACCACCCTGGTGAACCTGGTGGTGGACGGCCAGGACGTGGGTATCGCCTTTATCAAGGACACGGAATACGACATCAAGACCGACAAAAATCTCCACGCCGATTTCCATGTGATCGACAAGGACAAGGAGTTAAAGGCGAAGATCAAGGTGCAGTTCTCCGGGACTCCCGCTGGGGTGCGCGAAGGGGGCCGCCTGAACACCCGCGTCACCCAAGTGGATATCCGCTGCCTCCCCGCAGACCTGCCCGTGCGAATCGTGTCGGATATTTCCGCCCTGGGAATCGGCGCCATCTTCCGGGTGAAGGACCTGCCGAAGGAAAAGGGCGTGACCATCCTGACGGACAGCGAAGTCCCCCTGCTGAGCATCACCGCCGCCGCTGTTGCCGCCGCCGCCACCACTGCTACCGCTGCCGCCCCTGCCGCAGCCACATAGGGAAGCGCTGAAAAACGAGCCACGAACCACACGAACAGGTTATTAAAATTGTGTAATACAAAAATTTGTTCGTGTGGGGTTCGCGGTTGCATTCCGATGCTTGTGCCGTAGAAGGGGTTTTGTATGAGTCTTAATAGCAGTGTCCCCCGGCTGGATGCCTACGACAAGGTCACAGGTAGGGCAAAGTACACCGGCGATCTGGTGGAAAAGAGCGCCCTCATCGCGAAGATACTCCATTCCTCCATAGCCAACG
>JAITMZ010000131.1 GCA_031290725.1 Spirochaetaceae bacterium | reverse complement strand
GGTGGCCAAGTTCTACGGTTTCGGTTACCCCGGCGGTGCGGTGATCGATCGGCTGGCGAAAAACGGTGACCCCAAAGCCGCCCGTTTTCCCTTGCCGACCCTAAAGGGAGATGAGGCGTCTGTCTACGACGTTTCTTATTCCGGGTTAAAAACCGCGTTAATAAACCAACTGGATAAATTTTGGACCTCCGGTTTCCCCAAAACTCCGGAGAACATCGCCGCATCCTTTCAGGAGACCGCCGTGAAGATACTGGCCCGCAGCCTGCTCCGGGCGGTCCGCGATACGGGCCTGCGAACCATTGTGGCCGGGGGCGGGGTGGCGGCCAATTCGCGCCTTCGGGAAATTTTGGCGGCGGATCGCACCCTGCGCTGCGTATTCCCGCCCCCACATCTCTGCACCGACAACGCCGCCATAATCGCCGGGGTAGGCTATCATTTTTTGGCCAGGGGCGACCGCAGTCCCTGGGAAACCACTGCCAGCGCCCGTGTGCAGGGCTTCAAGCGGGGGAGGGTGGGCGCATTAAAAATTCTTCCGTAAAAAGCAGAAGACACGGCACAGAAAATACTAAGACACTGTGGGCGCATAAAAACGCATAAGATGTGATATACCGTCCAACAAATCGTCTGGGGACACGTTGAGTAACTAACCACAGAGAGCACAGAGTAAGAAATGCAAAGCATTAAGTTTCATACAATAAACCCTATTCCCTCTGTGTCCTCCGTGGTCTTCCCCGCGCCAGTCATTTATACATTTCTGTATAAATCTTTACAATCCGGTCCCGGTCAAGGAAGACGAAATTGTTTGCCAAAAGCCGCTGCTGGTTCGCAATCACCGAGTCGGTAAATGACTGGATTTCCGCTTCCGTCATGCCGTAGGCGGAAAGAGGTTTGCGCTCCATGACAAAGCCCAGCAGTTTTTCAAGCTCCGCATACACCTTGCCCGCATCGCAGCCCAGAATTCCCGCAATGTACTTGTTGAGCGCCGCAATTTCGCCGTCTTTTTTTATTTCCATGTAGTGGTTCATAACCCCGGCAAACAGAACATAGTTAGATTCGCCGTGGGGCACATGGTGGGCCGCTCCCAGAGGATAGCTCAGGGCGTGAACCGCGCCTACACCCGCGTTTCCGAAGGCGATACCCGCATAGGTGCTTGCCAGAAGAAAATCAGCCATGAGGGGCACCCGCGCGTCAAGCCCTTTTTGGGCAATCACTTTATAGCCCGAAAGAATCATGTCAATGGCCTTGTAGCCGAAGAGCTTGGTGGTGGGCGTGGCTTTTGGGGAAAGGCTTGATTCAACGGCGTGAATCAGGGCGTCAATGGAGCTGGCCGCAAATACTTTGACCGGCAGTTTTTCCAGCAATTCCGGCACCAGAACCGCAAAGTCCGCATACATGGCTTCGCTGACCAGCCCTTTTTTGGTGCCCTTTTTGAGGAGCGCAAAAATCGAGATGTTGGTTACCTCGCTGCCGGTGCCGCAGGTGGTGGGCACTATTACCAGCGTTTTGTCTTTTTTGATGAGCGCCGCGTCGTCGTAGAGGTTTTCCAGGGGCGACACGGTTTTCAGAGCCAGCACCTTGGATATATCGATGATGGTGCCCCCGCCAATGGCTATGACCCGCCGGTAACTCTTGTCCAGGTCCCGGTATATGGCTTCCAGCATTTCATCGGTCGGTTCCCCTGCGCCGTATTTTTCCTGGAATACAACCTGGCACTCAAGGTGCAGGCTGCCAAAATAGGGGTTGTAGATGTACTCATTGGAAATGACCAAATCGTCCTTGCCAATTTTGTAGTCTTCCGCGAATTCCTTGCAGCTTTTGTATGTCTGCAATGTGGGCCGCACAAATAGTTCGTTCATATGTGTCTCCTTTACACAAATGCCCCCCAAAAAAATGGGGGGCAGCATTCATAACCAGCTTACTTCTTGCCGGTTTGTTTCACTTCTTTTCCGGCCTGTACCATCCGGAAAAGATCCCGTCCGCCGAGGATTGCGGTCATGAAAATCATGAGCACACCCACGATGAGGGATGTCCACACCATCGTATGGCCGATTGCGGGCACATGGAAGAAGAAGGACAGGATATAGTGGATGATAAAGAGGCCGATTTCCACTACCCAGAAGATCTTCCACGCGGCATTTTCCGCCCCGAGCCAGCCGAAGACACCCGGTTTGGTCTGTTTGTCTTCCACCAGGCTGCTGGTCAGCATTTCCTTCCCCAGTTCCGCGTAGCTCGTGGCCTTCGCTTTGCTGTAGTCAGCCTTGGTGCAAAGGCTCCCGATAATCATGGCAGGAATCGCCACAATGAGACCCACATGCGCTGCGTGAAGGTCCATCCCCGCAAAAGGCAGTATTGCCCCCGGGTTGCCCGTGGTCTTCCACGCATACATTGCCCACGCAATGGAGGAGAGTCCCCCCAGAACAGTGGATGCCATAGCGCCAGCGGTGGTTGATCGCTTCCAGAACCAGGCGCTCAGGATGGTAACCAGAAGGCCGGATATGACGAGCGCCAGGGCAAGGGACCAAAGGGGCACCAGAATCGG
>JAITMZ010000122.1 GCA_031290725.1 Spirochaetaceae bacterium | reverse complement strand
TCGCACCTACTGGTGCGAAGGGCATTGGTAAACGTGCGGTCAAACATACTGAGTAGTATACCACGAAAAAAAAGTGTGTCAAGCGGTTTTGGGGGAAATTTATGAAAAAAATACGAATTTTTTGAGAAATCGTAAAAAAGGTGGGCGAAAAGAGTACATCGCCGTGCCCCCTGTGTCCCACGGAGGGAGCGCTGGACGGGCGGGAATGCTTGCCAAAGAGTTTGCAAAGCAAACTCGTTCGCACCTACCGGTGCGAAAGGGAGACCGCGCGGGGAGTGGGCTTTGGGGGGTGGTTTAGGGAGGCGGAATCCCGGGCGCGACTATCGAAGAAAAAAGTACTCCGACGCCCGCACCCGGGATAAAAAAATATGGTCCTCCCCATATTTTTCGATAAAATCCCGGAGAGTATATTCCACCCCGTCTTCAAACACCAAACCAGTAAAATGCCCCACTTCATCGAACAGAGAAAACACGGCGGCACTGGAATTGAAATAGCCCACTTCCGGCGTGGTGCTGCGATCCACTTCCCTGACGGCGGCCAGGTAAAAAATGTCCGGTTCTGTGAGGGCCAGTACATACAGAAGCGGTTCCAAGGCCGACGCATGATAACCGGCGTGGGGCAAATACAGGGTTCTGTTGGAGGACACAAAAGGCTCTACCGTCACGTCGCAGCCGGAGTTTTCGGGCAATACCACCCGTCTGGTTTTGGCGGAAGCGATGGCTGCGGCCAGATGGCGGGTCCAGTCCAAAGAAAATGCGAGGTCGTAGATACCGGCCAGTTTCTCGGTGATCCGGGAAAGGTAGCGGAACTCCGAGCGGGTCAGCAGGGCGGTCACTTTGATGCCGCTTCCGGTCAGGGGTTCCGCCAATCCGTCGGCGATCCATTTGACAAACCCGGAATTTGAAAGGGCTATCTCACCGGAAGCGGGGGCAGCGGGAACAACACCGGGGGTGCCGGCGAACAGCGGGACCAGGGTGCCGTTTTCATCAGGCACCGAATCAACAGCGGGTTTGACCCGCGGGAGGTTTTTTTGTATCACGGCGACCATCTGACGCACCCCGCTGTACCTGCTGCTGTCAAAAGAAAAATAGTGCCAGGGAAGCTGGGGCGCCCAATTTTTCAAGTCAGTCATTGTGGCGGTGTACAGCCGGTTGAAATTCACCGGAATATGCACGTTTCGGGCGGCATGGGCGCCGAAAACCACCAGCTCCCCGGTGGTTTTGTGATCTGCCCCGGGGAAAAATCGCAAAAAGACCTGATCGTCCCCGGCGAAGTAACAAGTGATGGCCGTCATTGTCCCGGTGGCGGCGTCACGGGTGAACACCCAGGTTCCCGGCACGCCCACCGCATAGATGTCGTACAACCGGGTGTCCGCCTCGTAGGTGGAATACACGTCCATTTCTATCTTGGACTGGGGAATCACGGCGATGTGGAATACCTCCCGGTCTTCCTCCATGCGCACCTGAAAAAAATCGCCCCGCTGGTTTTGGAGCGACTCGGGTTTTCTGCCCCGCAGTTCTGTCAGAGGCGCGGCTAACCAGGTTTGCACACAGCGCTCCCTGACCTGCTCCGACGGCGGGCCCGGTGGGATGAGCCGGGGATTCACCAAGGCCGAAAGCGTGACGGGCGTGGCGAGGGCACACAGCAGACACAGTACAACAACGCGGTTTTTCATGCTATTCTCCCCGGTTTAACTCCAGGTACAACTGATCCGCCAGGCCGAACCCCGCATTTTTGGTCATGCCGACGGCCAGTTCGTCGTAAAGCATGTCTTCGTACATTTCCCGGGCGAATTTGTTCTGCTCCCCCAGGTTCGCCCGGCCGATACTGGAGCGCATGGTGGACAGCATGATTTTCACAAAATAGGATTCCAGTTCCAAAGATTTTTCGTAGAGCGTGCTGGTCTTGTCGATGACCGCGGGGGACATTCCGACGGCTCCTGGGGCTGCGGCACCCTGGGGACGGGCGGTTTTGTCCCCCTGGCCGGTGAAAGCACCGGTGAATCCGCTGGTATAATCTCCGTTCAGCCGTCCGGCCTCCGCCGCGGGTCCGCCGGATCGCGCGCCCTGCGCCGTGTCGAGCATTTGCTGGAACACGCCGGTTTCCCGGTAGACCCGCGCGGCCTGGGACGCCGCATAGGTGCCGGTAAGATCCTTGATGCCGCTGGTTATAGCGTTTGTTTCCATACAATCTCCTATTATACGCTGCCTTGATGTGCCATCGGGGAAGCGCTCCTTAGTTTCGAGTTAATCAGTGCTTTCTTATCGTTTCAAGTTGGCGGCGGTGGACAGCATGTTATCGCTGGTCTGTATTGCCTTGGAATTGAACTCATAGGCGCGCTGGGCTACGATCATCTGCACCATCTCGTTTACTACCGACACATTGGACATCTCCAGAAACTTGTGCAGCGTAGTGCCCATGCCCTCAAAGCCGGGACGGCCGGGAATGGCGTTCCCCGAAGCGCTGCTTACCCGGTAGAGATTATCCCCCAGCGCTTCCAGACCCATGGCGTTGGGAAAACGGAATAATTGCAGTTGGCCGATCTCGGTGGTGTCACTATTGCCGGGAAGGCGCACGGAGACCCGGCCGTCCCGGGAAATGGTGAGGGTGCTCTCGGTGGCTTCGGGCTGGGGAAGGGTGATTTCAGGAATAACCCGGAGGCCGTTGTTGCTCACCAGATTGCCGCTCAGGTCTACCTTAAAGGTGCCGTCCCGGGTATATGCGAAGGTGCCGTCGTACTGCTGCACCCGGAAGAAACCCTCGCCGTTAATCGCCAGATCGCTGTTGCCGCCGGACGCCTGAAGCTGGCCCTGGGAAAAAATACGGCTGGTGGCCCCCACCTTGACCCCCGCGCCCATTTGCACCCCCACGGGTACCACCGTGTCTTCCGTGGCCGGGGTACCCGCAAGTTTCACGGTCTGATACATCAAATCCTCAAATTCCACACGCTGCTGCTTGAAGCCGCCGGTGTTCACATTGGACAGGTTGTTAGAAATCACGTCAATATTCGCCTGTTGGCCGTTCATGCCCGTGGCGGCGCTCCACAAACTTCTTACCATAGTATCACTCTCCTTTTACGTAACTACCGCAGGTTAGTGACCCGGGTCCACAACGTAGTCATCATGCTGTCTTCCGCCTGGATGGTTTTCTGGTTGGCCTCGTATGCCCGGTTCACCTCAATCATCTGGACCATCTCGTTCACCACGTTCACGTTGGAGGTCTCCACATAACCCTGCAAAAACCGTGGGCGTTCCCCTTCTTCCGCCACATGTGGCGGGCCGGAATGGGGAGTCTCCCGCCAAAAGCTGGTGCCTTCCTTCTTCAGGTAGCGCTCGTTGTCGAACCGCACCGTGCGGAACCGGTCGATTAAGCCGCCGGTCTCCTGGCTGTAGATGCCTCCGTCCTGGGTGACGGTGATACGGTCATCGCTCAGACGGATGAGGCCGTTTTCGCCCAATACGGGATACCCATCCTTGGTTTCCAGGATACCCTCTTTTCCCAGTTTGAAGGCGCCGTTCCGGGTGTAGCGCTCCCCCGCCGGTGTCTGCACGGCGATGAATCCTTCGCCGTCCAGGGCCGCATCCACGTTGGAAGCCGTAGCCTTAAAGGAACCCTGCTCAAATATCGTGTAGAATTCGTTGGTTTCCACCCCCAGGCCGATTTTGCCGATGATGGGCGCCCGGTCACCGGTGCCGCTAGGCAGTTGATAGACCCCGTCGTCACCCATACGGCGCAGGAGCAGTTCGGAAAAGGCTTTGTTCACCGCCACGTCACGCTTGTAACCCGTGGTGTCCACGTTTGCCAAATTGTTTGAAATGGCATCCAGCCTGCTCTGCTGTGCGTTCATGCCACTGGCGCCGATGTACCATCCGCGAACCATAGTTTGCCCCCTTTGCCGCCCTCGAAAGCAGCGAATCAGCGTAGTTGTGCCGTCCTGGCAAAAAATGTCCATCCTGGTATCTTGAATATCGACAAATGAAACGGAGGCTTGAGCGGTATTTTCCAAAAGCGTTCACAGTTAGTCCCCAGGCGAACCTACATGGCCCCGTAAATCGCTAAAAAGTGACACGCCCCGCCGGCCAACACGAACAGATGCCACACCGCGTGGAACCATTTACGCTTCACGGCGTAAAAGACGCATCCCGCCGTGTAGGCCGCACCGCCGGCCACCAGCAGGACCGCACTGGCCGGGGGAAGCACCTGGAACAGCGGTTTGCTGGCAAAGACGATCATCCAGCCCATAACCACATAGGTCACCACCGACAGTACCCTCATGCGGCTGCGGAACACGCTGTAACAGGCGATACCCCCGACAGCCAGCGCCCATATCAAGCCCAGGAGCACCCACCCCAGGACGCCTCGGAGTACCGTGAGGCAGAAAGGCGTGTAGGTTCCGGCGATGAGCAAGTAAATAGACGAATGGTCCAGTACGGCGAAAACCCCCTTGGCGCCTCGGTGGGTAAGCCCATGATACAGGGTAGACATAAGAAAAAGGATCACCAGGGCCCCGCCGTATATCGCCGCGCTGGTGACGTAGAGCGCCGTCTCTCCCGCGTGGGAAATCCCCGTGGCCCGCGCCAGGAGCAGCGCCAAGGCCGCTATCCCCAAACAAACGCCTACTCCGTGGGTCACGGCGTTGCAAATTTCTTCGCCCGGGCTATAAATTTTGGTTGGAGTCATGCCTGTTAGACACCGGGCGGGGCGGAAGGTTGCGAAAATACGCGCTTCAGGAAAATAAATAGTATATTTTTCGCCAAACCACTTGACTTTTGTTCGCTCCTTCGGGTATACTTTATGATACGATTGTTTGTATGATAAGGAAGGTTTATTATGGTATTTTATCCGTTTTTGCAGGCCGCTTCAGGTGCGACTCCCCCCCCCTGGATGCAGTTTGCCCCTCTCATTTTTATCTTTGTGATTGTGTATTTTTTCATGATCCGGCCCCAAAGCAAAAAGCAGAAGGAATCTGAAAAAATGATCTCCGCCATCACCAAGGGTGATAAGGTGGTTACCATCGG
>JAITMZ010000100.1 GCA_031290725.1 Spirochaetaceae bacterium | reverse complement strand
ACCAGGATCAAAATGCTGGGTGCCAGGGTGAGGATAGTAAGCAGCAGCAGCAGTTGCAGGGAAAAGGCCACTTCCCGGCCGGTCTGGGGCTGCCGTATCTGTATGTCCACCGTGGGTATCCCCATCCCGAAAGTGACCGGCGGCATTCCGGTTTGCGGCACCGGCGAGCCCTGGGGGAAAGGCGATACTACCTGTGGTGTAGCCGTTTGTGGAGATACTACGGGTGGTGCCGCTGCGGGCGGTGTCCCTTGGGCGGGCACAGCGGCCAAGGTTCCGGCAAAAATCACCGCCAGAAAAGTCCAGCGAAGCCAGCGGCGGGGCATCAGGGCACATCTGAAAACCCCGGTTGGGTTTTCAGATGTGCTATGCATTTGCATATCGCAAATGCAGTTTGAATTGGAACACTTCAAAAAACTGAAATTTTTAGAAATGCCCATCAGGTGGTCTCCCCTGCCCTTGAAAGGCGCTCCCGCTGCTGACGTACAAAGTTTTCGCCCTGCCGGGTGGTGAAGGCGATGCCCGTCTCCCGTTTTCTGCCGGTGAAAATCCCCAGGAGGGACGCGAAACCCAGGGGCTTGCCGGATGCGCGGTTTTCTTCCGCGTAGAGGTTCATTCTGGACACCAGCTCCTTGTCGTCGATAGCACCGATCAGGGACACGGCATGGTCGGTGACCCCCACCAGATAAGCCTGGTCCCCCAGGGTCACCACCTGCACGGATTTACCGAGCCCCAGATTCAACGACGCGGGCCGCCGTAAAAAAGGATTGTCACCCTCCGGAAGGATGCGGCTTTTTTTGATGAACACAGAGAACG
This sequence comes from Spirochaetaceae bacterium, assembly GCA_031290725.1. Classification (GTDB taxonomy): domain Bacteria; phylum Spirochaetota; class Spirochaetia; order Treponematales; family Treponemataceae; genus JAISTZ01. The sequence goes on along the minus strand of JAITMZ010000100.1, from coordinate 8,163 downwards.
CATATAGGGCGCCGGCGATCACCACCATGGCCAGGAGCACCCGCACCACGGGCCAGGGCGATACCCCCGGCATGTATGTTTCCGCCGCCGGGGCTGCCGCACCCAGATTGAATTGTATGTCCCGCTCGTTTTCCTGTCCCGCCAAAAGCGCAACAGACAGCAGTGCAAACGCAATCAAAATAAATTTTTTCATACCCCACCCGTAATCTTGCCTGTTCCCGCAGACAATTGGTTAAACCGGAACGCCTCAAAAATTGAAGTTTGTAGAGGTGTCCTACCGTAACTCGCTGACCCGCTCCATGGGCGACAAAATTTCCGTGACCCGCACGCCAAAATTCTCGTCGATGACCACCACTTCGCCCTTGGCAATGGGTTTGTGGTTCACCAGAATATCCACCGGCTCGCCCGCCAGTTTGTCCAGTTCAATGATCGTCCCTTCCCCCAGTCCCAGAATGTCCTTGACCTGCTTTTTGGTGCGCCCCAATTCCACGGTCATCTCCATGAACACGTCCAGTATCAACCCGATATTGTGCTGCTGATCCAATGCTGCCGACGAACCATGCAGGGCCGGGAAAGAAAGGCCCGCTACGCTGGGTATCGCCCCCGAATCCAGGGGTGCGGCGGTATCCCGCGCGTCCGAGCTGTGCGGACCCGTGGCCATGTTCACCATCTGCTGCAATTCTTCCTGGGTGAGAGCGCCCTGGGCGATGGGATTTGAAGCCGCAGACGCCTGGGGGGGATTATCTGAAAGGGCCGCCGCAAAGGCAGAGGCGGTGGCATCGGAGATAACTTCCCACAGGGTGACCTGGGTACCGTCCACGGTCAAGGGATAGGAAATCAGCACATTGTTGGGGGCCAGGGACAGGTTCTTTTTTTCCGCCTGCTTGGCATCAGGGTCGTCGGCGGCCAATCCGGGGGTCTTTTTCAGGGCCGACAGGGCACCTACCTCCGCATCGTTGAATTTTGCTATGGTTTCCGAAACAATGGTGAGGGCGATCTCGTCCAGTTCGGCGTTTGGCTCCTTGTTCACCAGTTCCACCAGTTTTTTCGCGAAATCCTGGCCGATAAAAAACTGTCGTTCCCCAACCGTCTGGGACGAACCGGGGGCGGCGGGTAAATTTTGCAGATCAGACCCCAGCGACACCAGCACGTCCGGCAGTTGGGACAGCACGTCCGCTTTGGAGCGATTCTCCACCGATGCGGCGCCGGCCTGGAACTGCACGCCGGTTTGCGCGCTAAAATTTTCCGCCAAGGCGGCGATCAGTTTCGTACAAAATCCTTGCAAAATTTGTACTATTCCCGCCGGTGAAAACGCGGAAGGCTTGCCATTGTCGCCAGAAAATAACGCGTCCATTTCATTTTTTGAAATAATGTCTTCACTCATTGTCAGCTCCTTCGTCTAAAGATAAACCGTCCGTATTATTTATGGATGCCTTGTCGTATAAGCCCAGGATTTGCACCGCCCGTTTATTGCCCACCACTCCGGGCTGGCAATAAAACTTTTTCTTGCTTCCCACGCTTAATACGATAGAATCCGTATACCGCACGTTAGCCAGCCGCACCACGTCGCCCACATCCAGGGCCAGCACGTCCCGGACAGGCAGGTTGATAGACCCGATTTCCGCCACCACGTCCATCTCCACGTCGGCCAGCTTTTTCTTAAGCACCCCCTGATACTGGGCGGTGGCACCCTGGCGCACCGACGAGAACCAATACTGGGACGACAGCTTGCTGATGATCGGCTCGATGGTCACATAGGGGATGCACAGGTTCATCATCCCCTCTTCGTCGCCCACTTTGGTTTCCAAGGTGATGAGCACCACCATGTCCGTAGGGGGGACAATTTGGGCAAACTGGGGGTTTGTTTCGATGCCCCCCAGCCGGGGCCGCAGATCGATCACCTGGGTCCAGGCCTCCCGCATATTTGCCAGCAGCCGTACGATGATGCCCTCCATCACCGACTGCTCGATGTCCGTCAATTCCCGCTGGATTTTTACTCCCGTGCCGGAACCACCGAACAACCGGTCGATCATGGCGAAGGTGATGGCCGGATCGATCTCAAAAATAGCGTTGCCCTTAAGGGGATCCATGTCAATGATCGTGAGCAGCGTGGGGGTGGGGATGGATCGCAGGAATTCCTCGTAGGTCAACTGGTCCACCGAGGCCACATGCACATGCACCAGGCTTCGCAGTTGGGCGGACAAACTGGTGGTGATGAGCCGCGCAAAGGATTCATGCATCACCGACACGGTACGGATATGTTCTTTGGAAAACTTATCCGGCCGCTTAAAGTCATACACCTTGATCTTGCGGGTGTCGCTCAGGGGCTTTAAACCGCTGTCTTCTTTTCCGACGGCGGTATTCATCGCCATGAGTAGTTGGTCTATTTCTTCCTGCGATAAAACTTCGTTCATGACCGCCTTACTGCTGGATCACATCCAGAGTTAAAAATCTGACATCCCGAATTTTTGAGGTTGTCAAAATATCATCGTTTATGCTGTTCCGTATTTCTATACGCAGCTTCTCTTCATTCCGTGGCGACAGTTCCTCCACGGTTTTTTCGGTAAAATACCGGCGCAAAAAATCCCGGATTTCTATCTGCCGGGCGGTTATCTCCGTGGATGCCGTCTTGTCGTCCAGTTTGTAGCCGATCACCGTGTCCACGATCACTGTCGCCGGAGTTGCGTCGCTGGTCTTTGTGCGGGTCTGGCCGATGGAGGTATACCAGGACAACTGGTCGGTCCTGCCTACATAGGCCTCCGACACCGGAATCGCCGACAGGGCGGATGCGTTGGCCCCCATGATTCTCATGGTAACAATGACCACCGTGACTATCAAAATAATCGCCCCAATGACAATGGCGACCCATTTCAGTATGGCGAAAAGAAACCCTGTCCCGGGTTTTTGGGGTGGCTGTACGCCCTCGACGCCCTCGGTTTCCTGCGGTTCAACATATTCTTTTTCTTTTGCCATAAATTCCCTCCCGTTTTGGGCTATATCGGCATTATAAATGCCCTTCCTCTAAAATAACTATGTCAACACGACGATTATATGCCCGAGCTTCCGCCGTAGTGTTCGGGAATCGGGGCCGGGTGTCGGCATATCCGGCGACAGAAAATTGTTTTTCGTCTATTCCATATTCGGACAAATAACGCAAAACGTTAATAGCCCGGGCGGCAGAAAGTTCCCAATTACTGGGCCATTGGGTATTTTCCACCGACAGGTCATCCGTGTGCCCCTCGATACGAAACCGCCGGCCAGCCGTCTCCGAAGACGACAGAAACTGGGACAGCCGCATCAGGGTATCCCGGGTGGCATCCATGTTGAGTTCCGCACTGCCTTCGGCGAAAAAAGCATCGCCGGCCAGGGAAATCACCAGGGCCCGCTCGTCGCTGGTGACGGCGATACGGTTGGTCTTCACGTCCGGCGCAAAGATGCTCACCGTACGCTTCAGAGAAGGCCCCAGCCGGGATCCCCGGGACATGGACGGCAGGGAAGTGATGGTATTCCCCAGGTCCGACAGGGTGCCCGCAGAAGCGGACTGCCCCCCGGATATGGTTGGCGATTCAATGGCGGCGAGCATCTGCTGTATCTCCACCGGGTCCACTTCGCTGGGATTGTACAACATAACAAAAAAGCAGAGCATCAGGGTAATCATATCGCCGTAGGTGCCCATCCATTCGTTGGACGGCGCTTCCGCTTCTTTTTTTTTCTTTGCCATCTAGTCTCCCGTTATCTCCGACCCAATCTTCCGCCGGGTCGCTGGATCCAGATAGGTCAGCAATTTCTGTGCCAGAATACGCGGGTTGTCCCCGGCCTGGATGGACAGCACCCCCTCGATAATAACTTCTTTCACCGCCATTTCAGAGGCGTTCTGCGCACCCAGTTTTTTGCTGAACGGACCGATGATCCAGTTGACCATCAGTGACCCGTACAACGTGGTGACCAGCGCCACCGCCATGTTCGGCCCTAGGGACGACTTGTCCTCCAGGTTCCGCAACATACCGATAAGCCCGATAACGGTGCCCATCATCCCGTATCCGGGGCCGATACTGCCCCAGTAGTTCAGCCGGCTGAGCATATCCACGTGGCGGGATTCGGTCTGGCTCATGTCGTTTTCCATGATGGCCCGCACCTGGGCACCGTCAATGCCGTCTACCACCAGGCGGATGCCGCTTTTCATAAATTCGTCGTTTAAGTCGTCCAGCCCTTCTTCCAGAGCCAGAATACCCTCACGCCGCGCTTTTTCCGCCAGGGACACCAGGTTTTGGATGATGGTTTTTTCGCCGTAGTCAAAACTTTTGAAGGCGCGGCTCATATTTTTTGTCATGCCCAGGATGGCGTTCAGGGAGCCGCTGTTGAACAGGGCGAGCCAAGAACCGACGATGACGAACACAAAAGACGGCGGATCCCAAATACCCGAAAGGGCACCCCCCGAGCTGATAACACAAAAAACAAGCGCCACCGCGCCACCTGCTACACCTATTATTGTGGCAAGATCCATATTTCCTCCTACAACTCATTGGGAAAGGCACCGATTTTTTTTCGATACTCAATAATTTTTTGTACAATTTCTTCCGGGCTATCCTTCACCACGATATATTTTCCAGACAGCATAGTTAATGTAACATCGGGATTTACCATAATGGTTTCGATTTGGTGAGGATTTATCCAATATTTTTTCCCATTGAGCTGGTATACCTCAATCACCGCATTTCCCTCCCATGTTACCCTCCTTTTATTTTCGCTTGAATTTAGTATTTGGTCAAGAGGAAAACACAAAAAAACACTGAATTTTCAGAAAAAAATGAGGCCCCCCGCCCTTTTTTTCTCCCATACAGCTCATGCACCGGCGCACGACCTTGACGTGTCCCCTGTCTGCGGCTATACTGGGGACATGAACACACCGCCCCCGGTCCCCGCCGCGGTCATCGGCTTGGGACGTATCGCCAGCCTCCTGGAAGACGACCCCCTGCGAGAAAAACCCTGCACCCACGCTGGCGCCATCACCGCCACAACCGGCCTGGTTTTAGCCGCCGGCGCCGACCACGACCCCGCCCGCTGCGCCGCCTTTGCTGCCCGGTGGGGCTGCCCGGTCTTCCGCGACCCGGAAAAAATGCTCCGGGAGAGGCACCCCCAGGTGGTCCACATCGCTACCCACCCTGACAGCCATCTATTCTACGCTGCCCTAGCGGAAAAGCACGGCGTCCCCGTGGTGGTCTGCGAGAAGCCCCTGGCCGACACCCTGGCCGCCGCCCGAAGGATCGCCGCCATCCACCGAAGGGGCCGCACCCGGATTATCGTCAACCATGAGCGGCGCTACTCCGCCAATTACCGACGGATGAAAACCCTGATCGCCGGGGGAAGCCTGGGAAAACCCCTGTCCGTGAAGGCCACCCTCTACATGGGCCGCTCCCGCCGCCTGCTGGACGTACTCTGGCACGACGGCACCCACCTGATTGACGCGGCGGCCTTCCTCACCGGCGGCACCCCCCACTACAAATCCCGCACCAACACCCTGCTCCGGGGAAAAACCGGCAGCGCCTTCTTCTACGGAACCCTGGCCGTCGAGGGGAAGCGCGCCCTGCCGCTGGCTATTGAGGCAGGCGCCGGGAGGGATCACCTGGTGTTTGAACTGGATATCTCCCTGGAAATGGGCCGTGTACGCATCGGCAATGGGATTTACGAGGTGTGGGAAAGCGTGGAGAGCCCCTATGCCCAGGGTTTTCGCGCCCTACAGCGCCGGAGCGACGGGTTCACCGGCCCCACGGGCTATTTTACCAACATGGCCGCGGATGCCTTGGGATGTGCGCAGGACGGGCGGAAGGCACCCTTGTCCAGTGCGGAGGACGGCCTGAGGGTAATCACATTCCTGTCGCAGATCGGCGAGTGGCGGCACTGACAGACTCTAGCCCGCCAATATGCCCGAAAGACCCAGCGCTTCACAGGCCGTGCGTGCGGCGGCTTGTTCGGCTTCTTTTTTGCTTTTTCCCGGCTCCGGGCCGTAGATTGAGCCGTTCAGCCGGACAGACACCATGAAAGTACGGTCATGCTCGGGGCCGATTTTTTTTACCAACTGGTAGTCCGGGTATTGCTTGTACTTTTTCTGATAAAACTCCTGAAGCAGGGATTTGTAGTCTCGAATGTAGCCGCCCTGGGTGACCCGCTGGATTTGCCCCAAGATCAGGGCGCGCATCAGCTTGTCCACAGAGGCGAACCCCGAGTCCAGGAAGTAGGCCCCGATGAAAGCCTCCAGCGCATCCGCCAGGATCGCCTTTTTCTGCCGCCCTCCGGAGCGCTCCTCTCCCTTGCCCAGCACCAGAAGCTGGTCGATACCGATATCCAGGGATATCCCCGAAAGGGTCTGCTCGGACACCACGATGGACCGCACCCGGGACAGCTCACCCTCGGGCTTGCCCGGCAGCAGTTCGTACAGGTAGGTGGCGGTGCACATCCCCAAGATGGAGTCCCCCAAAAATTCCAAGCGCTCGTTGTTGATCGGCGGACCAGACTGCTCGTTGGTGACAGATCGATGGTGAAACGCCAGATCCAGCATAGCAAGATTGCTAAATTTGATGGAAAGCCCCTTGGTGAACTTCTGCAGCTCAACGCGGCGCTCATGGCTCAGCTTATGAAACGGCTGTACGGTTCTCCGACGGGACTTGGTGAAAAAAAATCCAGATATCATATACGGTAACCCTGCGGCACCGACAACCAGGCGCAGGGTTTTGTCCAAGACAAAGCTCTACGCCGAGTCGCCGGCAGACGCCTAAAGTCATTTCTGGGATTTGATGAACTCGTAGGCGTCACGGACGGTTTCAAACTCATTGGCTTTTTCGTCCGGGATGCTCACTCCCAGCTCTTCCTCGATGGCGTACACCATTTCATAGGTGTCCAGACTATCGGCCCCCAGGTCTTGACGGAACGATGAATCCAAGGTGATCTTGGATATGTCTATTTCCAACTTTTCCGCGATCAGTTTTTGCATCTTTTGAAACAATTCATCCATTTTTTCCTCCTCAGTTCGCTCCGACGGGAATGATAACCCGCCGGTCATGATAAAATCCGCATTTTGGACAAACGCGGTGCTGCATGGTCAAGTTCCCGCAGTTTCCACATTCGACCAATTGGGGTGCGGTGAGCCGCATATTAATCCCCTGGCGTCTGCTGGTGCGAGCCTTTGACGTTTTTGCTCTTGGTACTGCCATATAAAACCTCGTTGTTTTCAGTTTGCATCGTGTCACCGGGACAATCGATGTGCCTGTTAATAATACCGTACTTGTGCACAAAGTGTCAAGTGGTTTTTGTATTTTTTCAGCAATTCCAATTCAAAATCAACATACCCTGCCGCAAGCAGCGGGGTTGTTGTTCTCCCGAAGAATCGGCCTCAAGGCACACCGGTAGTAGCGTGCCCGCCCCCTTTTGCCCAGCAGGACGATGACGCCCATTCGCTCCAGTACCCAGCGCATCAGCGGCGCGTTCTTCCCCACGCCGGCCTGTGCCAGGTCTCGCACGGAAAACTCCTCCGGCAATTCCTGCGGGAGCAGGGCGGCGTAATCAGCGGCGCCGGCAAACAGGCGGGAATCGCCCCGGGACAGGAGGCACTTCCCGGTTTTGTACCAGTTCCGGCGGAAGGTGCGGCTTTTGTTGGGTAGTTGTACGGGTTCGAGGGTGCGGACCCGCTGTTCCGCCACGGTTACCTCCAGCGCCTCCAGGAGGAAATGTTCGTGGGTGAGCCAGGGGTAGATGCCGGTGAGCTCCCGGAAGATGCTGTGGATGGTTTGCTTCTTCGGGCTTTTTCGCCGGGAAATCAGTGTGCCGCCGCTGTCGCGGAGCTCGATGTACTTCAGCGTCACCAGGGGGTACACCAGGCGTATCCGGTGGCGGGGAAGGAGTGCGGCAATTTTGGGGGCCAGCTTGGCCAGGCTGGTGGTCTGTATCTCCAGAATGGTCCCGTCGGCAGCCACAATGTCGCACACCTTGCCGTCCACCACTTGCTCCACAGTACCCCCGAAGCGTGCGGCGTATTCCTCCTTCAGCGCGCGATGCAGGGAGGACTCATTGCAGGTTTCAAAGGTCACGGGGTTAAAACTCCGCAGCCTTGGGGGAGCGCGGGTAGGGGATCACGTCGCGGATATTGGTCATGCCGGTGATGTACATCAG
>JAITMZ010000090.1 GCA_031290725.1 Spirochaetaceae bacterium | reverse complement strand
GTCTTTGTGTTTGACATGCCACTTGTTGAATAATTCACCAGCGGTTTATTCAAAGTCATAAACGTTTTCGCGTAATACAAGACAATTATAGAAATGTATACATCCTCCGCCATGAAGGCGTTAAAATCCCGCGTCTTGCTGAACGCTAAAAGCAGTAATTGCCTTTTATACGCCAGTGTCCAAATCGCGGATGGTAAATGCGGGTCGCTTGAAAGCAAATCCTGTAAGCGATCTTTTAGCGTTATAGAGCGCGGCGGGAGCATCATATTGCCGCCGGGAATACAGGTATATCCGAATTCGACAATGTCAATCTCTTCCCCGTGAAGTCGCCCGTCTATCGTCTCACATGCGTCAGGAACCAAGGTATCGTCACTGTCAAGAAACAAGATATAGTCCCCGGTAACATATTGCAGGCCGATTTTTCTGGCCATATATGAATTGACATTTTCTGATAATGATATGAATCGCAGACGATTATCTTTTTCCGCATACTGTTTAAGAATATCCGGGCTGGTATCTGTGGAATAGTCGTCAACGCAAAATATCTCTATGTTCCTGTATGACTGTCCTATACACGAGTCCAGACAGGCGGCAAGCGTTTTTTCAGAATTATGCACAGGGATAACTATTGAAAACTTTTTATCAGCCATAATTTTTCTCTCCAGACATGTTCAGGCTTTTATCCACAAGGACGGCACGATGTCCCATAGAATCGCTTCCCCTACCTGCCACTTGGCGGGAGCAATCACTATCTGATTAGGATTGCGGCAGAGCCACGCGCCCCACCACGAAAAAGAACTATTCGCAATAATATGATGGCGGCATTTTGCCATAATGAATAATTCTTCATAATCAGCATATTTCCGATCTGGATTCATCAGACGGTATCGCCGATCTTTTAAATCAAGATTTGCCTCACAATACGCGAGATCATCAGAAAAAATACAATATTCAATATTGTGCAATTTACTTTCGATGTGCATGAAAGCGCGTTGATAATACTCTGTTTTCAGAGAATCTCCCGCAGTCACATAATCGCCACGCCTGACATGAACAGAAACAGTCTCAACACGTGGATCATTACATAAATCATCACCAGTCTCCGGCGTACCTTCTTTTAACTGTAATTCTTCCATAAGAATATTATGAATATGTGAAAAATATTTTTCCGACTGAAAATACCCCGATACATAGCTATACTTGCTATCTGGTATATCAAGGCATTTTTCTGAAAAAATAGAACAATCGCAGGAGTCAAAGAGTTTCCATTGGCCTGTTATCCAATAGAGTTTTCTTATGATTTTATACAGAAAACGCTTTGAGTTATTCCCTGTGCGGCATTGAAGAACATCTAAAACCCGTTCATATTCCGGAGTAAGACAGGGTATAGTTATATTGAACGCATCAAGGGCATATTCCCGCTTGGTCACAAGCGGATTAGGCATATCATAGTTTAGAAAAGTGGTGTAATCCAAAAAAACGTTTTTTCCGGCTTCTTTTAACGCACGCGCGTAGGCATACTGAAAAAGTTGATTTCCAAGACCGCCCATAATTTTTACAATAATCATCTGCTTCCCCCTTTTGAGCGGCTTACCAGAGAATCCCCATACCCTGTCTGAGCCCACCATATACAAGATTCGAGCCGGTCGTTGATAACCTGGGCGTTGTAGAGAGAATCGATCTCAAAACCTTTGCCCACATCAAAAGAGAAATTCCGCGCGTTCTGTCCGCCGTATCCGATATGCTGCACCAGGCTTTTGTTGGTACAATACATCGACACGCCTTGTTCGACAAAAAAGGCGCACCATTTCCGGTCAAATTCGCTTGTTTCCTCCGGGAAGGCGCATAGTATTTCTTCCATTCGTTTTCTGGCAAACAATGTTCCGGCGGCACTGACGTGTTCTTTTGTACAAAACACTTCGTCAATTATTGTTTTTGTAGGGTATTTCGCGGGGCAATTAAAAACAGATAAAATACCGTCAGTTTTTTGTATCAATTCAAGGGCTTTTACAAGCCACCCAGTATGAAAAAGCAGGTCGGAATCCGCATTAAAAAAGTATTCGTCGTCCGATTGAGAAATAAAATCACGATACATGCGCCAAACATTCTGACCGGCACGGGCGTTGGTAACATTACGCGTGACCGAGGCCGCCGTTGGGAAAATGGCTTGTAAGTCTTTGGCCGTGTATTCGGTGCTTCCAGCGTCGTACACCCTGATATGGTGCGGGGCCGAAAGCTCGGATTGATACAGGGACGCCGCCATTTTTTTGACCGTATCAAGCCCGTTGTGTGTTGTAATGCCAATGGTTACCATTTTACCCGCTCCTCAATGTTCTTTTTTGATACGCCCATACCGTTCATGCCGCAACCTTCCTTCGCAAAATCTTCTTGCAAAAATAATACTTAACTGTTTTTCCAAAGCCTTCCGTGTCAAGACGATGAAACAACCGAACGAGGGCTACGATAATTTTTGCCTTGAATTGCCTTTCGCCGAATAACACATAGGTTCTCTGTTCCAATTCTCTTTGCATCCGCCATTCTTTTGAGTGGTACTGGGCGCCGAAGTGGTGGATGGTGTAGGTGTTGCCGGTGGCTTCGATTTCGCCGGTCACTATGTTTCGGGCGGTAAAATAGTCATTGGGGAAGACGACGGGCTTGGCGCCCGTAACATACGCATCCAGGGCCTGTTTCATTATCTCCGGGGAAAGGAGGGGGGAAATAAAATCGTGGCGCTCCGCCTTTGGCAGCCCCTGAATCTTCGACAAAAGGGCGGGGGCAAAAAGGTTCCGCCCTTCAAAGTATTCCAGGCATTTTTTTATATAGGGATGGCCTTTTTCCGCGCCAAAACAACCGGCTTCCAGATTTTCGCTGATATGGTTTTCGTAGGCAAGCATAAGACCTGAGTCGAGGAGATCGTCAAAGGGTTTCACCACCTCCATGTCCGTGTCCAGGTATATGCCCCCGTAGGTATAGACTGCGTACAGCCTGATGTAGTCGGCGGCGCAGGCGTAGAGCTGCGTCTCAGACGCCTGCTTCGTCCAAGCAACGCTGTGTATATCAAAACGCTGCGTGTCCCAGAGGATAAACTCGTAGTCCGGCAGTTTTGCCTTCCAGGTATCCATACAGCGCTGATACTCCGCCGGGAACGGGTCTCCCGACAGCCAGCAGTAGTGAATTATTTTAGGTATCATGGATTCCTCCTTTACACCTCCGCGCCGCCTGTCGAAGGGGTCGAAGCATCGTGTCCTCCGTGCTCACTGTGGGACATCCTTTTCATTTCCCACAGAGGACACAGAGGCACGGGAGAATTGGGTGAGTTGCCGGAAGTCTGGTAATATCCCAACCCCCAGCCCACTCTCTGCGTCTCCTCCTACCCCCGCGCCTCCGCGTGCACTCACGGGACAATCGCCTTCTGTATCACGCTCCACGGACCGGCTTTGGCATTCACCCAGGCGTCGAACTCGGCGTCTTTTCCGGGCGGATACGTTTTGTTACTGCCCATATCGAACTCCTTCTATAAAAAACTCACCCCGCTCAAGCAGGATAGGGAACCAATTTTATTTCCGCAGTCAAAGATAAGGCTCTTAACTTCAAAGTTAAGCCCCTTACGATCGAAGATATACTCCACGGGTCTGAAAATCGAGTGCCATAATAACCTCCAATGGTTTTGGCAAAACCTGCATAACGTTATACAAAAAAATTTTGTTTTGCGATTTCATTCCTAGAGTTATTTGCAGCGCTACTCAAACCTGCAAGAATCGAGCCTTGCCCCTGGGTTATGGTTTCTGATATTTGCAAGACCAAATTTTTGTCTTCATTTGACAGTTCGTTAAATACCTCAACGAGCCGAGCAACCCGCACCTTCTCCTCCATACTCACGCTCCTTTATCATTGCATACTTTTTAGTAATTATATGACTAATTATTAAACATGTCAAGCGATTTTCTTTGTTTTTGCACAAAAAAACCGGTGTTTTGGCTAAAAATTAGGCGGACTTCGCTTGCAAAACGGGCAGGACTGATGTATTATAAAAGAATGATAGAAAAAATGAAAAAGACTGATGTAAAAACGACCGGCGGGCGGATAAAACTGCTGCGGGAACAGCTCGGATTAAGTCAGAGAGCATTCTGCAAACTGCTCTCCCTGTCGGGCGGTTATATCGCGGGCATTGAAGTCGGATTAAGAACGGTAAATGACAGATTGATAAAGTTAATTGTTTCCGAATTCAATGTGAGTAAAGATTGGTTGTTAACCGGGGAAGGTCAAATGTTCGATGTAAAAACGACAGATGAAAGAACGACACGCCTTGTTGCGCTGTTCAACGATATGCCCCCAAAATATCAGGATGTTATTTTCGGTGTTATAGATGTATTGCGCAATACAAAAAACGATACTTAGATTTGTTCATTTAGGCGCCCCGCTATGAGGCCCCAGGCTATTCTCTCAGGACCGGTAGGCCGTTGAGGATCAGGATTTCAGGACGGTATTCAAAGTGCATGGTGTCGTAGACCAGCCATTTGCCGCCCCAGGTGAATCCGTAGGCTTCGAAGGCTTTGATGACCTCCTGGGGCGGGTGCTGGCGGCGGCTGTAGGGGACGGCCCACCAGTCCATATTTTTCTGGGCGGTCCAGAGCCAGTAGGTTTCCTTGCCCCGTTCCGGCTTGGAGAGCACGTCCACAGCGGCGCCGTAGGAATGGTAGCTTCGGCTGGCGGTTTCGGCGATGTTCCGCCAGTTCCAGCCGGTGGCGCTTTGCAGTCCCTGTATCCAGGCCCGTACGGCGGCGTTGGTTTTGGCGGCCTCCAGAATACGCATCTCCACCAGAGCGATTTCTTCCATTATACTATAGTGAACGATAAGCTTTTTCCCCAAGAAATCCATGCGCTGCATCCGGGCGGATCCCTGGGCGTGGTTGTGGATGCCCCACAGGTCGTCAAAAAAATCCTGGGAGTGCTTCAAAGTCTGGATTTGGCGGCGTTCCCGAATGGTACGGAACCGTTCGTTCTGCTCCGCCGTGGGGGACTTCCATTCCGGAAGTTCTGCGGGATAGGGGTAGAAGGAATGGGGGAGAAACTCATCGGCTCGGCTGAGGAGGGGCTCCCGAAGCATACGTCCCCCGGCGAAATAATAGACTATGCCCCCCAGGGAGACGGCCCAGTCGCTGCCCCGGAATACCGGCTCCCCCAGCCGGCCGGGATACGCCGCCGCAAATGCCCGCATCACCCGTTCCGCAAAGGCGGGGTCCTGCTGCCGGTTCTGGGCGGAGACCTCCGCCTGGATTTCCGCGCCGAAGGGCAGCTGCCGAGACTGAGTCTGGGAACGGGGCGCCTGGGCGGAAGCAACAGCCAGAAGCGCGGCGAAGAGGATGGGTATGCCGGACAGCGTACGTGTGGTCACAGACAGATGCATCACGGGAATAGTATCGCACACTTTTTGCAATTGTTCAAGCACCCGCGCCAGGGCACCGCATTTGACTTGACAAAAACGCCCCCGGGTGCTATAGTATGGGGGGAGGTGAAACATGAAAGCAAAAGATTTATTGGCGATCTATGCCCGGTATAACAAGGACGCGGATGGTGCCATGTACGGCTTGCTGGACGGGCTGTCCAACGAGGAGCGGGAAAAGGGGCGGGGGAGCTATTACGGCAGCCTCTCGGGCCTGGCGCGGCATGTTCTGGGGGGCACCATGTTCTTCCTGGGGGCGATGGCCGAAGGGGTGCCGGACAATGCCGCCGCCCAGGCCGCGGCGGGGCCCGTTGCGGGGCTCAAGGTGGCCTTCGAGGGACCGGTCACGGATGCGCAATGGGGAGACATCCGCGCTGCCTTTGCCGTTGCCGATGATGCCCTGGTGAGCTTCGTCTCTTCCCTCAGCGATGCGGACCTCGCCGCGCCGGTCAAGTGGTTCAGCGGCAGCCCGCCCACGGTGCCGGTCCATTTCATGCTGAGCCAGCTCGTCATGCACAACACCCACCACCGGGGGCAGGTGTCGCAGATCCTCGACGAGCTCGGGGTGGAGCACAACTGGTCGGGGATCGGGGCGGATCGATTGTGAGCGGCCAGGGAAGCGCTGGTTAACAAGAAATTTTTACCGCGGGGTTGCCGCAGTCATAGGTATACTCCTGCGCCACATTCCGGGCAAGCAGGCGCACCTCATCCTTCTGCTTGGGGCGCCGGGTTTCCCCGATAATGGAATCGTCAATTCCGTGGAACTTCCCATCTCGCATATATACCGCAGTGTATCTCCGGGAATAAAATCGCTTATCATTTTTTCCATATCGAATTCGACTGTGCCGCCCCCGAATCTTTTCCCGAAAAAGAAGGCGTGTGAAAAAACGTCCATGTGTCGCTGCCGGCGGGGCGGGTGTAGGTGCCGCTTCCGTTGGCGAGGAACTTGTCCCGGAGGTCTCCGGGGAAGGGCGAGGCGGTGCTGAAGTCGGCGCCGGCGACAAAAGCGCCGAAGGTCACCTTCACGAGGCTGGCCGCGCGGTCAAAGGCGTGTTCCCCGATGCCCGTTACCCGGGGCAGGCTGATTGTCACGAGGCTCGTGCAGCCCCGGAAGGCGTTGCTCTCGATGACCAGGGCTTCCGGGATGCCCACGTTTACCAGGCTCGCGCAGTTGGAGAAGGCGCCGCTCCCGATGGTTTTGGCCTGGGGGAGGCTCACCTCCTTGAGGCCGGTAGCGCCCCGGAAGGCGTTGTGTTCCAGGTTTTCCAGGAGCGGGAGGCTCGCCTCCTTCAGGGCGGAGCAGTGGTCAAAGGCGCCGCTTTCCATGGTGCGCAGCAGGGGGACTCTCACGGCCGCTAAACGGGTGCACCCCCGAAAGGCTTCATAGCCCAGGGTCTGGAGGAGGGGGGCTCTCACTTCCTTGAGGCCCGTGGCGCCCCGGAAGGCTTCGCGGCCGATGGTGTGCACCTCCGGGAGGCTCATTGCCGAGAGGCCCCTGCAGCCGTAGAAGGCGGAGTGGCCCAGGGTGTGAAGGAGCGGGGCGCTCACGTCTGCCAAGCCCGTACAGCCCGCGAAGGCGCTGCTCCCCAGGGCTTGCAGCGCGGGCAGGTTGGCTGCGGTGAGGCTGGTGCAGCCGGAGAAGGCGCTGCTTCCCATGCTTTTGAGGGCCGAAAGGTCCACCGCAGCGAGGGCAGTGCAGCCCAAGAAGGCGCTGGTCGCCAGGGTTTCGACGCTCGCGAGGTTTACCGAGCGAAGGGCCGTGTGGCCGGTGAACAGGTTCTCCCCCAGGCTTGCCGCCAGGGGGATGCTGACTGACGTGAGGGCGGCGCAGCCCTGGAAGACGTTGTTCCCCAGGGTCACCGCCTGGGGGAGGCTCGCGGACGTGAGGCCGGTGCAACCCTGGAAGGCGCTGTTCCCGACTGCCCCCACCTGGGGGAGGCTCACCGTCACGAGGCCGCTAGCACCCCGGAAGGTGGCGCCCAGGGCGGTCACTTCCGGGGGGGCCGCCACGGAGCCGGTCTTGGGCAGGGCCCAGCAGGCGATGCGGCCCTTGTCCACGAGGATCTTGCCCTTGGCGAGCGCGACCAGGGTGCCTTTGCCGCGGACGGTAAAGGCGGTCTCCGGGTTATCGGGGAAGGTGAAGTCCCCGGTCAAGGCCGCACAGAGGCGCACCTCCTTAAGGCGCGTGCAGAGCGCGAAGGCGGCCGTGCCCATGCTCCTGATCCGAGGGAGGTTCACCTTCACGAGGCCGGAGCAGCCTGAGAAGGCGCCGCTTCCCATGGTGTGCAGCATCGGGAAGCTCGCGCTTGTAAGGCCGGCAGCGCCGGCAAAGGCGTTGTTCCCCAGGGTTTCCGCCTGGGGGAACCGGAGGCCCGCGAGGCCGGTGCAGAGCGCAAAGGCGCTGTTCCCGATGGATTTCACCTGGGGGAAGTTGGCCGCCCCAAAGGTGGTGCAGGAGGCGAAGGCGCTGTCCCCGATGGCCGAAACCTCTTCGGACAGGGCCGCCACCCGGAGGAGGGTAGCGCCCGAGAAGGCGCTCGTCCCGATGTTCGTTACCTCCGGGGCCACCACCATCCGGAGGGAGGTGCATCCGTGGAACGCATAGGCGCCGATCGACGCGGCCTTGCCGGCCATGACCGCACTGAGGCAGGTGAAGCCGGAAAACGCGGAAGCGCCGGCAGTGCCGTCCAGGATGTTGGTGACCGAGTTGGGAAAGCCGATGACCATGGTCCGCTTTTTCTCGATGTCGCTGAGGCCGCTCACATAGCCCCAGCTCGTGCCGGCGGCGGCCCGCAGTTCCAGGAACAGGAACTTGTAAATGGGCACCGTCTCCCGGATGCTCCGGAAAAAAAGCCGCACCGCCGCAGGGTCGCAGAGGTCCACCCCCGCCCCGTTTGCTTCCATCAGCGCCGAATTCTCGCCGGTGTTGACCAGCTTCGCCGGAGGGAGGTCGATCCACTTCTGCGGACGGCCGCGGGAAAAGGCCGGCATCGGCGGGGTTTGTTCCTTCTTCACCACCGGCAGGCCGCGCCTTTTCTTTATCTCCTTCAGGACCGCCTTGTCTATCGGTTTTTTCGACTTCTTCGACTGCGGCGGCCGCACATCCGTTTCCTTCTGCCCCTTTTCCTTCTGCTCCTGCTCCCGCTTCTTCGTCCGCAGGTAGTGCCGGAACTTTCGTATGCCCCACCGCCGCACCGTGTGGGCCGGTTGGTCTACGAGGACGGGGGCGTTCGGCTTGTCCAGCCACAGCTCCCGGAAGTAGGTCCGTATCCCCCTTTCCGTGACCAGGTCAAAGCCCGGCTCCAGCACCGTGCAGCCCGCCGTCTCCGGAGGGGTTTCCCAGGGGAACCAAAACCCCCGGAGGTGGACGAAATACTTGATCGACCGGAAGAATCCCACCCGCTCCTCCGCTATCTTTTGCGCCGGAACCCCGCTCCGGGGCGGCTGTGTATCTGCACCCATACTCACCTCGTTTTCTCCCTGGACAAAAGTATAGCAAACCAGCGCAAAAGGTGTCAACCCCTTGACATTCTCCATTCCCGCCGGTATACTTCACCTATAATCGTGCGATATTGAAGCAAAACCGTGCGATTATGGGGTAAAATCGTGCGATTTTAGGGTATAATCGTGCGATTATGAGGTAAAATCGTGCGATTTTGGCGTAAAATCCCGCGATTTTAGAGTAAAATCGTGCGATTATGGAGCAAAATCGCGCGATTATGAGGTAAAATCGCGAGATTATGGAGCAACATCGCGCGATTTTATAACGGCAAGGATAGGAGGTATATCATGAGTGATTATCTGAGTCTTGATGACGCCGGTTTTGACGTCTTTTTTCAAAACCTTACCAACTATGTGGATGCCAAAACGAGCGGCGCCCCGCCCGCGTGGCCCCACATCCCGCCGGAGGAGGCGGAAGCCCTGAAGGAGGCCTTCCCCCGGTGGCACGAGCCTTACCTGAAGACCCTGGTTCCCCATACGCCGGTGGACACCAGGGCAAAAAACGAGGCGAAGGACGCCGCCAAGAAGGTCATCCGCCCCTTTGTGAACCGTTTCCTCCGGGAAGACTGGGAGGTGGTGACGGACATGGACCGGGATGCCATGGGCGTCCCCACCAGGGACAAAATCCCCACGGCCCACCCGGAGCCCGCCGTCAAGCCCGAAATCGACGCGGCGCCCTCGGGCCAGGGCAAGCACACGGTCACCGCCATCAACCCCCAGACGCAGAACAAGCGGAAGCCGGCATTGGTGAAGGGCGTGGCTTTTGCCCACAAGGTCAGGCTGCCCGCCGAGCCCAAGGCCAGGGCCGACGACATGCCTTCGGTTTTCCAGGCGCCGGCGGTCAAAAACTTCCAGTGGGGTGAAGCGGACTACGGCAAGGTGGCGGACTACGCCGCGGCCTACGAGAACGAAGGGGGCAAGCGCGGCCCCTGGAGCGACGTGGCCAGCGTGATTATCGCGTAGCGCTTCGGCAGGCTCAGCGGCCGGACGGTGCCTGAGCCTGTCGAAGTCTCTCCGGTAGCCTCTGGGTGCCCCCCACTAGCATATATTTCAAAAATCTGCTATACTCAAAAAGGTTTTTTATAAATGAGAAGCAAACTGGTGAAACTATCCATATTGGTCGCTCTTGCCGTGGGCATTGCCGCTCTGGCGGTGTTTCTTATTCAACCCATTTACGTCCGGCTCCAGGCTTATCTGGAGGAGTACCGGGACGGAATAATCCAGCGCCTGGAGGAGGAGACCGGGGCAAGGGTTTCCTACGGGGCGATTTCACCGGCCATACTCACGGGTCTGCGCATACGGGACAACGCGGTGTATGACGGGACGGGCGGGGTGCCGCTGGTCACCATCCACAGTGCGGCGCTGTTCTATCGCCTGGGGGACCTGCTGGCGGGGCGGCTGGAGGGGGCATTCACGGAGCTGCGGATTTCCGATGTCGCCGTGGACTACGGCGCATTCCGGAGAAGCGCCGCGAGCGCAAAAATCCTGGGGCTGGTCAAGAGGGGCGGAACCAAAAACACCGTCTCCGTGCCCGCCGGAACAGCCGGCGCAAACCGGACGGCCGCCCTGCTGCCGGCGCGGATTTCCCTGCGGAACCTGACGATTCGGGGGGGGATCAGTGCGGCCGAGGTGCGGCTCACGGTGCGGTCTTTTTCGTATCGTTCGGACCTGGGGTACTACGGGCAGGCCCGGCTGGAGGGGAGCATCTCCGCGGTCCTGAGCGATCAGGCGAAACAGCGGATCCCGGCACAGTTTCGGGGGGGGGCCGGTTCGATAAACTGTGATTTTTCACTGGGGGGGTCCGTCACGCCGGGGCTCACCGGGAGCACCGCGCTCATCGGCATAGAAACCCTGGGATCAAAAGATTTTTCCCTGAACCGGCTGAACCTGTTGGCTGAATGGACCGAATTCAGGATTAGAATCATGTCGCTGCAAAACACCTTCCCCTTTTCCGCGGTTTTTGACATGGATCTGCCCCTGGATACTTTCAGCGCGCGGATTATGGTGCAAAACCTGAATCCCTTCGCCATGATCAGCGTCCGGGGGAACTATCCCGCTGCCCGGCGCCTGGCGGGGTCGAGGATCTCCGGCACCTACGGGGTGAGCGGCTCCTTCAGCGCCGATACCCTCAGCTACCAGGCCAGGGGGAGCTGCCGGCTGCCGGCGAGCCTGGTGCCCGGCGGACTTTCGGCGGCCTATGAGGTGCGGGGTACCAGCACCCTGGTCACCATCGACGGGCTGCAGGTTTCATCCGCGCTGGCGGATGCGGCATTTGAGGGCAGCTTTGACCTGGCCGCCCGGAAGCCTTCGGGGGTCGCCACGGTGCAGCGGGTATCGCTGCCCAACGGGCAGGAATTGGATGCGGAGGTTTACATAGAGCCCACCCGGCAGGGGATCATGTGCTTTATTCCGCAGCTCGCCCTGGGGGACCGGAACCTCACGGCACTGCAGGCCGACCTGATTGTTCACCCGGATTCCCTGGACTTCAATTTTGAGGCCGCCGACTATTCCCACTCCGACTACGATTCCCCCGGCATTGTGCGGCTGGACGGCAGCTTGATGTTCCGGGGTGATCTCTATCTACAGGCCCATGTGGCCACCGAGAATCTATTCTTGGATTCACTGCTCCTGGGGGTGTCGTACTTTTTGCCGGAAAATTCCGCCGGGGAACGGGAAAATATCGCCATGCGCCTGTCTCCCTACATCATGTCCAACGAAATTTTTTTTGAAACCGATTTTTCATCAATTATCTACAGCATCCCCTACTCCATCGTAGCGAGCACCGGCAACGCCAGAGAATTCGCCGTGTTTGCCGCCGACGGCAGTGAAACCTCCGTGAACCTGTCCCGGCTGAACATAATTTTTAGCAATCAGTCGATACAGGCTCAGGCCCAGGTGGAAATTTCTCCGAACTCTTACGATGTATTTTTTACCACCGGGGTCACGGTGAATAAAATCCCCTACAGTTTTTCCGGCAACTTTATGCCCGGTGCCATGCTGGCCGTCACCGGAAGCTACGGGTTTTCCGCCTCATTTTACCGGGCACAGGGAACCAGCACTTTTTCAGAAAACTCATGGAGCGGCTCGGTGAGGATGGGAAATTTTCCCGTGGCCTGGGGGAAGTATGTATTTTCCCTTTCGGCGGATGTTTCTACCTTCCAGAATTTTACCGGGCAGCAACTGGTGCTGTTTCCATACATCGACGTGTCGGAAATGACCGGCTTGTTACCCGGCGGGCAGCGGCTTCAGATCTCGGGGCGGGCAACGGAGGAGTCGGTAAATTTTGAAAGCATTTCGTGGACCGACGCCGTCTCCGGCATCACCGGGTCGGGAAACGCTTCCTGGGCGGTGAAGAACGCGGTGCTGGGCAGCGCCGCCATGCAGCTTTCCCTGGCAAATCCCCGGAGCAGCGAGCGCTACGATGTGGCGGTGAGCATCAGAAATCCCGGTGCGCTGCCCTTTTCACCCGGGGCCTTTTTGAGCGAGTATTTTGTTTCCATGGAGGGAGATATATCGGCATTTCCCCTCCGGCGGGTACTGCAAAACCAAAACCCCTCCAATGTCGTCAGCGGCACATTCCGTGCCTGGGGAACCCTCGAAAAGCCCTACATCGACATGCAGGTGGCCGACGCTTCCCTGTCCGTGGGGGGCGGAACTGCCCGGATGGGCGGTACCCTGGCCTTCGCCGATTCAATGATCACCGCCAGCGGCCTGGACATCAGCTTCCCCCGGATGACGGTGACGGATTTTTCCGGTGCGTTTTCGGTAGAATCCTTCTCAGGCAGCGCCAGTGCCCGTTACCAGGCAGACCTGGGAGCAGTGGAAATTGAAGCGCCCATCGCCATCAATTTTACCGGCGGCGGGAAGGCCGGCGGGAACCGGCGGGCACTGCCGGACACCTTCGTCGTGTCCATAGCCTCGGGGAATGCCGCAAGCAGCCTGTTCAAATCCCCCCAGTCCTTTGAGATCGTCCTTTCCAGGGGAGCGGACCGCATGGATTTTCTTCTGGCAAACCCTGCGTTGAATGTCTCAGGCTATTTGCTGAATTCCGGGGAAATCAGCGTCCAGGTGGGAAAGCAGGACAATATCCAGGGTCAGGAATTTGTACGATTGAATGTCGACGGTTTTGTGCGCAGGGCCGGCCTGGACGTGAACATCAACGACATTTATGTCAATATGGCAGCCCTGTCGCCCCTGCTTTCCTATGGGGTATTCAGTCTCTATTCGGCCGTCATCGCCGGGAATATGCATTTGGGAGGCACCCCCAGCTCCCCCGACTGGTCAGGGGAGCTCACCGGGAGCAATGTGGAGATCAATATTCCCCAGTTTGTTCCCCGGCACCTGTTCGCCAGCCAAGTCTACATCACCCTGGATCAAAATCGTCTGGACACCCAAACCATACCGCTATCCCTCACCGGTTCTTCCACCACCATTGTAAACCTGGATCTGGCCTTGCAGTTTGACCGCTGGGCATTTGATGAGCTTACCCTGGGCATAAAAACCGCGTCCAACGAATTTTTGCCCATGGACACAACCATGGATCGCCTGAAAATCCAGGCGGCGGTCCAGGGAGATATGCGGATACAAATTTTTTTGGGCGCTGTGGACATCCGGGGGTCCGTGCTGGGGCAAAATGGGACGGTGGAATTCGCGGCATTGCAGGCTGCGGATTTGTCCATCATACCGGTTTCCCTGCAGGCCGCCCCGCAGCAAAGCGCCGGGAGGACAAGCAACTGGCGGGTCACCTGCGCGCTGAACATAGTCTTTGGCAGCAAGATGCAGGTGCTGGTGAATCCCTTGATCAGAGGCTTAATCACCCCGTCTACCGTCATGACGCTCCAGGCCGACACGGCATCGGAAATCCCGGTGCACCTCCGGGGGGATGCGGTACTTCGGGGGGGTGAATTGCAGTGGTTTAACCGGAATTTTTTTCTCCGGGAAGGAAGCATCGCCTTTACCGAAGATGTTTTTGACCCGCGCCTCACGGTTCACGCTGAAATCCGGGAGCGGGACGACCAGGGCAATGCGGTGCGGGTCATGGTGGAGGCGGAAAACCAGCGGCTGAGCGAATTTTCCCCGCGCTACACCGCCTCGCCGCCCAAATCGGAGCTGGAAATTATGGCGCTCCTGGGGCAAATCATCACCGGGGACAGTGAAAATACCCGGCAAATACTGGTGGCCGGGGGAGACTTTGTTTTTCAGGTCACGGTACTCAGAAAATTCGAAAATGCGTTGCGCGAATTGTTAAAATTTGATATATTCTCTATGCGGACTACGTTTCTGCAAAATATGGTGAACAGTACCTGGGAAACACCGGAAGGGCCCGCCACACAGATGACCGCGGCAAAACTTTTTGACAATTCCACAATTTATGTGGGAAAGTACTTGGGAAACGCGATCTACGTGGATGCGTTGATGCATTTTTTGTTCGATGAGACAAAATTCCTCGCCGCCCCGACTTCCAGCGGGCTGGTGTTCCAGCCGGAGATCGGGTTGGAAATAAACGCGCCCTGGGCGATCCTCCGGTGGAGTTTTGCCCCGGAGATAGATGATTTTGATAATTTTTTCTCCCCGGCGGTTTGGGTGCCGGCCACGTCCCTCACCCTGTCGTGGCGGTTTGATTTGGGGAATAAGAAGAAATAGGAGATGTATACTTTATGGTGCTAAAAAAATGTGCGACGCCGCGCCTCCTCTTGCCGGCCTTCCTCTTTTTATTGACCTTGGGAAATCTTTGTGCCCAATCGTCGGAGGACTGGTATTGGGGCAAAACCCTCAGAAAAGTAGAATTCCAGGGGTTAAACAATGTCAAAATGTCCGACCTGGAGGGTATCACCCGGCCGTTCACCGGCAAGCCGTTCACCGAAGAGGTCTACTCGGATATCCTGGCCCGCTTGTATGCCCTGGATTTTTTTGAGGACATCAGCCCCATGATAATACAGGCTGACCAGGAGCGTACCACGGTGAACCTGCGCTTTACTGTGGTAGAACGCCCCATCGTGTACGATATTGCCTTTTCGGGCAACCGGCAGGTGCGGCGTACGGAATTACAGGAAACCGTCTCCCTGAAGGAAAAAGACGTCTTTGTGGAGTCCAAGCTGCTTCTGGACGAGCGGGCGCTGCGGGATTTATACCTGAAAAAGGGCTTCACCGATGTTACCGTGTCGTCCAAAACCAGCGAAGGGCCCAAGGGAATCAACGTCACCTTTGTGATCAGCGAGGGGATTTCCACCAGGGTCACCACCATTTCCTTCCAGGGGAACACGGTTTTCCCAGAAAAAACCCTGAAGCGCCAGTTGGAAACCAAGGAAGGCACCTTTATCAAAAAGAGCTATTTCCAGGAAGCCCAGTTGGAGCAGGACCGGCAAACCCTGCTCACCTATTACCAAAACCAGGGCTACATCGACGCGCTGATTCTGGACATGCAGCAGACCGTCATCCATAATGAAAAAGGCAAGCAAAACGAGATGGCTATCCTGTTTGTCCTACAGGAAGGGGACCGGTACACCTACGGGGGCATCACCTTTTCCGGCAACGAAATATTCGCCACCGACCGGCTCATGAAACTGGTGGACCTCAAGCCCGGCGCGGTGTTTAACCAGACCAAGTTCCAGTCCGGGATCATGGCGGTGGCTGACCTGTATTACGAAAATGGTTACACCGCCAATTCCTTCAATCCCGAACCCATAAAAAACAGCGAAACCAGGGAAATTTCCTACAACTTTACCATCGTGGAGCGCCCCCGAAGCCACATCGAAAACATTATCATCCGGGGGAACGAAAAAACCAGGGACACGGTGATTCTGCGGGAACTGCCCATCGAGTCGGGAGATATCTTCTCCAAGGCAAAAATCACCACCGGTATGCGGAATCTCTACAACCTGCAATTCTTTTCCGCCGTGATGCCGGATGTCGTGCCGGGATCGGAGGACAACCTGGTGGATCTGGTGTTCAACGTGGAGGAACAATCCACCATGTCCATCGAATTCGGATTGACCTTTTCCGGCGTCACCGACCCCGACGACTTTCCCCTGTCGCTTTTTATGCGCCTCCAGGACATAAATATCAGGGGTACGGGGAAAACCGGCTCCATAAACACTACCCTGTCCCCTCAGCAGCAGTCCCTGGTCCTGGGGTACGGCGATTCCTGGATATTTGGCCGGCCCATGAGCCTGTCCATCAGCGCCGACGTCACCCATTCGAGCCTCACCACCCTGCAAAACATGTACCTGCCGGAGGGCCCGAATAGAGACTATTATATGAACTACGATCAGCTCAGTTTTTCCCTCTCCGCAGGGTTGGGCAGGCGCTGGTTTCCGGAAATCGGCATTTTTACCGTCTCCGGAGGCATCGGTACCAGCCTGATACAGAACTACTACGACGCCAAGTTTGAGCCTTACGACGAGACCATCGCGGATTATCACGGCAGCTTTACCCCCCGAAACAACGTCTGGACCGCGGTTTCCCTGGATGACCGGGATATAAACCACGATCCGTCCAAGGGCTGGTTCACCAGCCAGCGCTTTACTTGGACGGGGCTGCTGCGGGAGGTGGAAAAAGAATTCTTTCTCCGCACCGACACCAAGGGCGAAATCTACTTCACCCTGCTAAATCTGCCGGTCACCTCAAAATGGAACCTGAAGTTCGTCCTGGCGGGCCTGGCCAGCATGTCATTCCTGGTCCCAGCGCCCACGGTGGGTGAAAACAGCCGGCTCTATATCGACGGTATGTTCAACGGCCGGGGCTGGAGCGAACTGTACAACCGAAACCGCGGGGAATCCCAGCTTTACGGCACCCTGGAGATGCGCTCTCCTCTGGTACCAGGTTTCATCGCCCTGGATTTCTTCTTCGACGCCATCGCCAACAAGCCCAAGGCCAACGATTTGTTTACCGATTTGGGCAAAAATGACTTTTATTTCAGCTACGGGCCGGGAATTCGCTTTACCCTGCCCCAGTTTCCCCTGCGCTTTTTGTGGGCGTGGAAATTCCACTATGTGGATAATGAAATTGTGTGGGCAACCAGGCGGAATTCTCCGGCATTTGTGTTGTCCTTCAATATCGTAAATAAATAACAGAGGTGAAAGATGCGTATTACAATTAGTATTACAAAAAAAATCCCTGCGGCACTGCTGCTGCTGTGCGTCCTGGGTGTGAAAGGCTTGGCTGCCCAACAGATCACCCGGTTCGGCGTGGTGGATACCGCACGGGTGTACAGCGCCTATTACCGCACTACCGCGGCGGTGCGCGCGTACGACGCCAGACGGGAAGAATTTCAGGCGGAGATAAACCGGCAGACGGATCAGCTCAAAGACATACAGGCCCGGAAGCTGGAATACGAGCGGAGCGGAAACACCGGCGCCGCACTCCAGTTGGAAGGGGACATCCGCAAAAAAATGGATTTCATTACCGATTATTCCAACTCAAAAAATCGGGAACTGGAGTCTATGCGAACCAATCTGCAAAAAAATGATCCCTTCTACACCCGGCTCTACGGGGTTTTGCAAAAAATCGCCGAAAGCGAGGGGTTTAGTATGATACTGAGCCTCCAGCAATCCAACGGCATCCTCTGGTACAGCTCGGCGGTGGACGTGACCGACAAGGTTATCCACGAGCTGGGATTATAGGGATTACATGGAAACCATCACACCCCTCATGGCGCAATACCAGGCCGTCAAGGCGAAGCACCCCAACGAGGTGGTGTTTTTCCGGCTGGGCGATTTTTACGAGATGTTTTCCGAGG
>JAITMZ010000095.1 GCA_031290725.1 Spirochaetaceae bacterium | reverse complement strand
CCTCCCCGTCCCACAGTCCCCCCCCCCCCCCCCCCTTTTTTGTTTTCTTTTCAAAGCGGATGCCCCGTCTGCCGAATTCCTCCGCCAGCACATCCTCCATCTTGTCCGCCTGGCCGCACAGCCGCCGAATATACCCGAAATACTCCGTGTGGGCCGCCAAAAAGCGGATGAACACGGTGAGCACATCCCTGGTTTTTAGCCTGCCCCGGATTCCCCTCAAATTTTCCCGCACCCCCTGGGCTGCGTCGTCAAAAAAGCGTTCCCCCATGGACCGCAGCAGGGTATTTTTGTCCGCATAGTGCCGGAATATCGCCGCCTTGGATATACCCACGCTCCGCGCGATGTCCGACAGAGACACACCGTCCCTGGCGGATGCGGACAACTGCGCAAACGCTTGGGCGAGAATTTTTTCTTTGGTGCTCTCTTTTTCGTTTTTCATATAAAATTGCGGAGCCCCTCCAAAAGCTTCAGTTTTTGAAGTGTTCCGGTTCAAAATATAATTACGGTATGTAATTATTGCATTTGCGATACACAAAGCGCCTCGAAAAACCCAATCGGGTTTTTCGGTGTGCCTTGTTACCGACTGTTCGGTTACGTTACCGAACAGTCGGTAACAAGAATATACGGCAACTGGGAAAAAATGTCAAGGGTCTTTGGGAAAATTCCGCAGATTTAATAAAAATTTAATAAATGCGCTTTCAAACTTTTCAGCGTGGTCCCGCCTTCAATCC
Source organism: Spirochaetaceae bacterium (assembly GCA_031290725.1). Taxonomy (GTDB): domain Bacteria; phylum Spirochaetota; class Spirochaetia; order Treponematales; family Treponemataceae; genus JAISTZ01. The sequence continues at coordinate 2,916 of JAITMZ010000095.1, read as the reverse complement.
CGAAGTGCAACGCTCCCAAACCCTGTGGGCTTCAGTTTTTTAGACATTTCGGTTCAAAAACGACGAACCGGGGGTATTTTTTTAAACCCGCCGTGAGGTCGGAGCGGAGTGCCGGGGGAAAATCGCCCGCAAATCCTGCCGCCGCCGGGCAGTCCTTCACCCGCCGGGCGGTGTGCACCAGGGCGGCCACAAAGGCGGCGTCCTGCTCAGGGGGAGGGAGGGAAGCGGCCCAGGGGGGTATCTCCCGCCGCGCTTCCAGCCACACCGAGCCGGGCTGTCCCGCCCCCTGAAGCCGCATCCGCAGGTCTGCCAAAAAAGCCTCGTCGTAACGCTCCGGGCCGAAGCGCTCCACAGATGCCCAGGGGACACACCAAAACTGCGCCTCTACAGGCGGAGACCCGGCCATAGTACCGGATGAGGAGAGACGAAATTTGCCGGTTTGCCCTGCGGACAGTACCATCGTGGTCAGTCGCTGGTCAGGATGTCTATTATCGCCTGTTTGCTGGTGGTGGCCAGGATTTCCCGCCGCTTTTCCGCGCTTTTGAACAAGAGGCTCACCTCCGCCAGAAATTGCAGGTGCGGGCCGGTTTTGTTCGTGGGAGAAAGGGTCATCACAAAGATGCGGCAGGGATCTTTATCCAGGGAATCAAAATCCACCGGATGATCCGAGACGCCGATGCAGGCCACCAGATCCGCAACCGTATCGGTCTTTCCGTGGGGAATGGCGATGACGTGCTTCATGCCGGTGGACATCTACTGCTCCCGGTCAAGCACACATGCCAGCGCAACCTTCTTATTGGTTACTTTGCCGGCGGCCACCAGAATATCGAGCATCTCGCTGATAATCGCGTCCTTTGTTGTACCTTTCAAATGAAGGCTCACCGTATCAACGGTTAATACATCACGTAAATTCATATCTCTAATCTACGCTATTTTTTTCAAAAAGTCAAGAAAAAAAATGAAATTTCTTGTGTTTTTTTGCATTTTTTAGTATATTAGTAAGATGATAACAAGTGCCAAATTCGCGGCGGATGTCCGCAGGCTCATAAAACGGGACCGGGAAGAACAGGGCGGCAGCGCCCCTCTCCGGGTATGCCGAAAAATTGCCGATCTGTTCGCTGCGTCAGCTCCTGAACCGGCGCTGGCGGGGTTGGCACGATCCATCGGCGCATATTGGCTCGCTGCCTCGGCGGACTATACTACGGAAAGCCGGGAGTTTTCCCCGCGGGACCGCATCGACTGGCTCTGCGAGGCGCTGGAATTTTTGGAATTGGAAGGCGAAAACACTTCTACGGTGATCCCCCAGCGGGATTGGATAGAAATACGGGATTTGGTTTCCCAGGAGGCGGATGGCCTGCCCCTGGAAATACTTTTAGGGATGATGCAGATTTTAGTGACTAAAGGTGTGGTTTGATGAAAAGAATTGATGCCGTCCTACAGGAAAATGCCCAGAATCAGGAAGCTGTTTTTGTGTTCCCTTCGGAAGTGGCCGCGTCGGCCTGGGCGGACCGCTTTTTACAGATCAGCGGTGCCGGCGCGGTGGCCATGGAGCGGTTCAAGGCCTGGGACACCTTCAAAGGTGATTCGGTCCGCGCCCGGGAACAGGACAAAACCAGCATCCCCCCGGCGCTGCGGAAACTTTTCGCCCTGAATTTGCTCTACGAGAACGCCGCCCTCTGCCGTGCCGGTGACCCGCCGGTGTTTCGGTCTCTGGTCAACCCCCAATACGCCCACAGCGCGTCGTCCTTCGCTCCCTGGATAGCGTCGCTTCTGCCGCCCCTGGCCCTTTACGTGGAGCGCCGCCGCACCCCCGCCGGCGATGAGGACAGGGATCTGTTCGCGTTGGCGGCCCACTACCGTGAATTTCTCGCGGAAAACAATCTTTTTGAACCCGCCTGGGAAAAACCGCCTCTGGATACCGGCGGAAAGCAGGTCTTCATCTTTTATCCGGAATTACTGGAAGACTTCATTGACTACGAGACGCTCCTGGCAAGTGCCCCGTCGGTGACTATTGTGCGCAGCCCCAGGGCAGACACCAGGCCGGAATGCAGGGTTTTCCCCAACAGCCGGGCGGAACTGCGGGCAGCGGCCATGCACATCCGGCGTCTCGTGGATGAGGGCCTGGACTGGCAGGAGATCGCCCTGAGCGTGCCCGACGGGGACACCTATGGGCCGTACCTGCAGCGGGAACTGGAGCTATACGGAATCCCCGTGGTGAACCACATCGGAAAAACCCTGGCGGCTTATCCTGCGGGGGCATTCTTCCCGGACATCCAGCGGTGCGAGGCGGAAGAGTTTTCCTGGACAGCCCTGTGCCGCCTGCTGCTGAACCGCCACCTGCCCTGGAAAGACGCCGGCGCCATCCGCCAGCTCATAGATTTTGGCCGGCGCAGCATCTGCGTGAACCATACCGCATGGACCGATGCATTCGCCGGTCCGGCAGGGGCTGTGGAACAACGGGCGGCGGGCTTTTACACCCAGATTCGGGAACATCTCACCGCCCTGGTGCGGGCGAAAAGCTTCGGCGGAATGCAGCGGGCATATTTCGCCTTCCGTGAACGCTTTTTCATCCCACCGGCGGACAGTGAAACCGACCTGATTCTGTCCCGCTGCGTATCCGAGCTGACGGAGCTGGTGAACCTGGAGAATGCCTGGCCCAGGGTGCGATGTCCGTCGCCCTTCGCGTTTTTTTGCCGGCACCTGCGGGAAAAGATCTACGGACCCGCCCAACCGCGCGCTGGGGTGGGACTGTTTCCCTTCCGGCTGGCCGCGGCGGCGCCCTTTGGCTGCCACATCGTGGTGGGGGCTTCACAAAAGGGTATCACGGTGATTTTTTCCCGGTTGTATTTCCTGGGGGAACGCCTCCGCGCATCCCTGGGCATGGCTGACCGGGCCGGGGCGGCGGATGTTATCGCG
>JAITMZ010000076.1 GCA_031290725.1 Spirochaetaceae bacterium | reverse complement strand
CGGAGGGCTCCCGCTCTGGGGCGGAAACAGCCGGCCCGGGGGCGGGGCGCAGTCCGCCGTAGGCGGTCTGCGCTTGGGCGGCGGCTCTCGCTTGCGGGGGGCGGCTGTGCTTGGGAGCCGGCGGCACTGGCGCGGCGGGCGATGAAGAAAAAAAGCCCCCTGGGAAGCCAGGGGGCTTTTTGCAAGATGCTTGCCTTTTTGAGGGGAGTGGGGTATACTCTGTTCATCATATTTTTATAGGAGACTTATATGACAGATGCAGAGTTTGAAGTGTATCGTAACCGGGTAATCACCCAGCAAGAGCACGACGAGATAATGGCCGACATCAGGCGGATTGGTGAGGAAATTCACCAAGTCGCGCTGGAAGACCCGCTGCCGGACGACTTTATCGACTATTGTAAGGGCCGGAAATTTTTTCGTCAGGCGGTAGCGCAATGAGCGGGTTTGCCTTGGATACAAACATCATCAGTTTCTATTTGAAAGATAACAAAACCGTGAAACGGAACCTTGAGAGGGAACTTGACGCAAAGATTGATGTTCTCATTCCTCCCTTTGCTTACTACGAGGCGATGCGCGGTCTGGCTGCTATAAACGCCGCAAGACTGCTCCGTCTTTTTGACGAGTTGCTTATACGCTGCCCCATGGGGCCCATAAACCAAGCCATGTTCAAGGCCGCCGTTGACATCTATGCCGAATTGAAGGCAAAAGGCTGGAACATAGACGAAATCGACATCCTCATCGCCGCCTGGTGCAAAACCTACGGCCTCACCCTGGTGACCAACAACACCCGCCACTTCGCGAACATCCCCGGCTTGGCGCTAGCGGACTGGTCGGCGGCGTAGGGGGTACGCGCAGAGGCGCGGATGTGCGACCGGCGGCACGTAGGGTGCCGGCAAAACCCCGTCCACATTGGGTGGGCGCGGGCGGCGGGGAATAGAGAACCGTTTAAAAACTTCGGCCTGTGGTAAAAATTCTTCGTTTTCAGCGCTTTCCTAGTCGTAGTAGGCCAGGCGTTTTTCCCCGGCGGTGAAGGCCGATGATACCGCCCAGTTCATCACAAAATAGAATACACCGGCCACAAAAATTGGAGTGGTGGAAAATTCCCGGGCAGAGGCGTTTTGTGCGGCATGGAACAACTCCGCCACACCGATAGTCTGGGCCAGGGCGGTGTCTTTGACCAGGGTGATCACCTCGTTCCCCGTGGCGGGCAAAATGCGTTTCACCACCTGGGGTAACACGATTCGGGCGAAGGTCTGCCTCCCTGTGAAGCCCAACACCTTGGCCGCCTCGTATTGGCCCCGCGGGATGGACTCGATGCCTCCACGGTATATCTCCGCGAAGTAGGCCCCATAGTTCAACCCAAAAGCGATGATCACCGCGGTGAAGCGGTTATAGGACAAAACCAGCCTCAGTACCTGCCAAAATCCGTCCGAACCGATAACGCCGGCGAGGTGGTCATACAAAAATCGGTAAAAATACTTAGGAACAAAGTAGATAAAGATAAGCTGCAAAATTAACGGCGTCCCCCGCATGACCAGCAGGTACAGGTTGATCCCTTTTCGGAGTACCCAGTGCCGGGACATACGGCCAAGCGCCACCGGGAGCGCCAGAGGCAGGGAGATGAGCAGGGTCAAAAAGAAGATGGCCACCGACGTTCCCGCCGCTTTGGTCATTAGGAGCAACAATTGTGCCATGCCGTGCCGTCCGTGTCCCTTTGCAAGTTTCTTGTAAATCTACGACTTACTGCGAAATCGCAGTAAGTTTGCGCTACCGTATAACCGAAATGTCCGCACCGAACCACTGGACGGCGAACTTGGTCACCGTGCCATCCTTGGCCATACCTTGCAGGGTTTCCCACACCTTGCCGGCCAGCGCCGCATCCGCTTTGCGGAAGCCAACGCCGTATTCCTCAGGCGCCAGGGTTTCCGCCAGGATGCGGAAATTTTTGCCGGACCGGTGGATGTTGTCGTTGGCTACCAGCAAGTCCATTACCACCGCATCTACCCCGCCGGTCTCCAGGTCCATCAGGGCGGTAAGGTTTTCCTTAAATTCTATCACGCCCTTGAGGCTGGCCCTGAAGGCAGCGGCGTCATCCAGGGCATCCTGGGCGGAGGATCCCGCCTGCACGCCCACCCACTTGCCCGCCAAATCCCCCAGTTTCTGGTAGGCCGACGTGCTCCGCACCACCACCACTTGGGCATTCTTCAGGTATGGCGGCGTGAAGGTGAGGGCCTGCTTGCGCTCATCGGTAATGGTGAAGCCGTTCCAGATGCAGTCGATTTCGCCGGTGTTCAGCTCCTGTTCCTTGGCGTTCCAGTCGATGGGCTGCAAAACCAGCTCAACCCCCAAGCGCCGGCACACTTCCCGTGCCAAATCCACGTCGTACCCCACGATTTCGCCCTTTTCGTTGCGGAATCCCATGGGGGGGAATGAATCGTCCAGTCCCATGATAAAGCGCTTCTTCGCCAGGATCTGCTCCAGGGATTTGTCCGCCGAAGCGCCCGTCCCGGAGTCTTTCTTGCCCCCGGCAAACACAGTGGCCGCGGCAAACACGCACAAGGCCAGTAATACCAATTTTTTCATTCTTATCTCCTTCAAAAAAAAATGCACATCGAAAAATTTGATCGAGTTTTTCAATGTATCCAATAGTATATCATAAACGCACACACTGTGCAAGGGCAGTGTAGCCTTCCACGGAAATTTGTTCCGGGCGGGAAGCACCGTCGATGCCGGCAGCGGCCAGAGCGGCTTGGGCGGCGGGAGATCCCAGGAGGATGGTGAGATTATTGCGGATTGTTTTGCGGCGGGAGGCGAAGGCACCGTGGACCAGCCGGGCGAAATGGGCGGGGTCGGTACCGCCGGGGAAACCGGAGCGCGGGGTGAGACGCACCACGGTGGACGAAACCTTGGGGCGCGGCCAGAAGTTTCCGGGCGCCAGGTCGAACAGCGGGTCCACCCGGTACGCCCAGGCACAGAGCACTGAGAAAGCCGACGCAAAAGTGCCGGGACCGGCGGCCATGCGCTGGGCAACCTCTTTTTGCACCGTGAATACGCAACGGTCAAAGCGCACACCGGCGGTGATGGTGTTCGCGATCAGTGTGGCGGCGATGTTGTAGGGCAGATTGCCGAAGAGGCGGGATGGGGGGGCTTGCTGTGCGGCCAGGGCCGGCTTCCAGGTTTTGAGCACGTCCCCGGGGATTATGATCAGGCGGGAAGCGGTGTGGGCTTCGGGAAAAAGCGCCGGCAGCAGGGCGATAAAGCCCCGATCAATCTCAAAGGCAGTCACCACAGCGCCCCGGGCAAGCAGTCCTGAGGTCATGGCCCCCAAGCCGGGACCCACTTCCCATAGGGTCTGCCCCGGCAAAATATCCAGATGGTCCAAAATGCGCTCCCGAACTGTACCGTTCACCAGAAAATTTTGCCCGAACCGGCGATGGGCGCTCATGCCGCGGGCCGCCAGGAATGTCCGGATTTTCATCGGCGAATCATAGTCTGAAAAATCAACAATCCCGCTGCAAGCAGCGGGGTATGTTGTTCTCCCGAGAAATTTGCCCCGGATTTCACACTCTTTTTCCGCCCCAAGGGGCAGGGTAGGAAACCCCCGCCGCGAATCAACGGGTGTTATTTTGTTTGTCATACAGGATGAGTATACCCGCTTGAAATTTTTTTTGCTATATGGTATATTGATAAATGTATGAACAAACAGATAAGAGTTTTTAAAGTGAACCAAAAAGTGGTGTACCCAAGTCAGGGTGTGGGCAAGATCATCGAAATCTGTGAAAAGATGTTCAAAGAATCTTTCCTACAGTACTATGTGATCTACTTGGAAGTGTCGGACATGGTGATAATGGTTCCGACGGACCGCGTGGAGGAGCTGGGAATTCGTCCCATCGTTTCTGCGGAGGAGGCCCAGCGGGCTCTGGACATGATCGGTACGGACTGCGAGCCGGTCACCTCGGATTGGAAACTGCGTTACCAGATGAACCTGGAACTGCTCAAAAAAGGTACGGTCCACGACATCGCCACCATTGTGCGGAGCCTGTACCGCCGAAGCAAAGTGAAGGACCTGCCCATCTTGGAGCGGAAACTCTATGATTCGGCCAAAAAGCTGCTGGAAGACGAAATTTCCTTTGCCTTGGACTTGCCCCTGAAAGAAGTGGAAGCCATGATTCACGGCTACCTGGAACCGATCAACGAGGAAGACCCGGGGGACTCCGAATTCGGCGACGATTTTGAAGAAGATGAATTCCCCGTCGAAAAACGCCGGCCCCTTTCTCCCCGGGAAGACGACGGGGGGGGTGAAAAAAATCCCGGCGGTGATAATGACGATGCCGAGGAGGAGGAAGAAGAAGAAGAAGAGGAAGAAGAAGAGGACAGCGATGATGACGACGGCGAGTGATTCCAGTGGCGATGTTGAATGCGGTCCGGTGTGGGTGATCATCGCTGCGGCGGGCGAATCGGCGCGCATGGGGGGGGTAAAAAAAGAATTCCTCTCCCTGTCGGATGGAAAATGCGTCCTGGCCCACGCTGCAGCCCCCTTCATCGACCTTCCCGGTCTGAAGTGCATCCTGGTGGTACTTCCCGCCACGGAACACCGCCGGTGGTCCGTCCAGGCGGAGGCGGCTCTGGGTGCGGCGGGAATCCCTCTACAGCAAATTCGTTTTGTGCCGGGGGGCGGAACTCGGCAGGAGTCGGTGCGGCTGGCCCTGGAGGCGGTCCGGGATTCCGGCGGCAACGGCACGGTGCTGATCCACGACGGAGCGCGGCCATTTGTTCCCCGCGAAGTGGTTCGGCGGGTGCTCCGAAACGCCCGGGAAACCGGTGCGGCGGTTCCGGTGATTCCCCCGGCGGACACTATCAAACGGGTGAATCAGGCCGGGGATTCCCTCACCCTCAGCGTCCATCTGACCCGCGCCGAACTGCGGGCGGTGCAGACTCCCCAGGGTTTCCACATTGCGCCCCTTCTGGAGGCCCACCAAAAAGCCCGCAGCGACGGTAAGGCCTACACCGACGACAGCGAAATCTGGCACAACTATGTGGGCCCGGTGCGTGCCGTGGAGGGATCCCCGGAGAACATCAAGCTCACCACTCCCGGGGATTTACCCGAAACCCCGCCTTTCCGTATCGGTCTTGGGTGGGATCGGCACCGGCTGATTGCCGGACGGCGCCTGCTGCTGGGCGGGGTGGCGATTCCCTCGGAACGCGGCGAGGACGGCCATTCCGACGGCGATGTGCTGCTTCACGCAGTAACGGATGCGTTTTTGGGTGCGGCGGGCATGGGAGACCTGGGTGAGCGTTTTTCGCCGGAGGACCCGCGCTGGAAGGACGCCGATTCCGCCGAGCTTCTTCGGGCGGTGTGGGACGAGGTGGGGTGCGCCGGATGGGCACTGGGGAACCTGGACTGCGTGGTGATGCTGGAACGTCCCAGGGTGCTGCCTTACCGGACGGCAATCTGCGGGTCCATCGCGGAGATTCTGGGGGTGCCGCCGGGACGAATTTTTGTAAAAGGGAAAACCGGCGAGGGAATCGGCGAGGTGGGCCGGTTGGAAGCGGTGGAAGCCACCGTAACGGCCCTGCTGGCACGGCAACGCTGATTAGCCTCAAGTTAATCAGCGTTGCCCTAACTGGAGTGTTCGATTAGGCCGTATTCGCAGACCGTATATTCCGCCAGGGCGTGCTCGATTATCTCCAGAGTTTTTTCCATGGGCTTGAGCATGCGAATTTCAGCCCTGTCGCCCCGCTTGGTGTTCACGGTACCGGTCAATTTGTCTATTTGTTTGTTTTCGGCGGGGGACCGAAAGATGCCCATCTTTATGCCCTCAATGGCACATATCACATCTATGTCGATGATGGCGTCCCGCCCCCAAATGCTGACGCTCCAGTGGATTTCATCGCCGGTTTTGACGCAGTTGTGGTGCTGTTTGCATCCCAGGGAAAATCTGCCGGGGTGAAAGATACGGCGTTCTTCCCCTACCTGCGCCACAAGGCTGATGCCCTGGGGAAAAAGTCCTCGGATCAAGAAAAATGAGTTCGGCAAGTTTTCCCTGCTGATGACGCTGGTGAGGCCGGTGCCATACAAAAAAAACCATTCCGCCGGCAGATCGCTGCCCCAGAGGTGATCCACGCAGGCACAGGGTGAGTCCTTGTTTACCGAGAAACTGTGATCCCCGATGTGCACGGTTCCCTGGAATTCAGGACTTGTCTCCCCGGTGTGCCAGGACAGGCCGCCCAGCTTCGCGTCCATCCAATCCGTCGGCGTGGCAAAGGACAAATCCCAGAACACCCCATCGCCGGCCAAATTTCCCCGCAGGACGGTTTCATCCGCCAAAATTTGTCCGTTGCGAATCTCCAGCCGGGTGCCATCCAGGGTTAAATCGCTCAGGGGGAAGGCGAATTCGATAGCCTTTCCTTTGGCACCCTGTAGACCAAATCGTACTGTTACGGACCGACTAAGTCCACAACACACATATATTTCGATAAAAAACGACGCATTGTTACCGCTAGTTTTATGGGTCCCGGTAAAAAAATAGCGTCGAAGATCAAATCCTGTCTTTTTTTGCGAATTGAGCAGGGTCGAAAGCATGCGCATCGAATTTTTTCTTTTTTCCATCGGAGTCACCCCATAGTATTCCCATCGGCAGAAAATGCAAGAGTTTTTACTCCAAAAAGCAAAATGCGCTTGACTTTTTTTCGTTTTTTCGGTATGCTGAAAAGGAATTTATGCGGATGTCGTATAATGGTAATACCCCAGCCTTCCAAGCTGGAGCCGAGGGTTCGATTCCCTTCATCCGCTGGCAGCCGCCTTGGGTTTTGTATTGTTTCCGTGAACCGGTAAGGGTTTCATGGATTTGTTACGGCTGCATACGGGTTTGCAAAATTTTCTATATAAATGGACTGGGGGGGGGGGGGGGCCGCGCGGGCGGGGGGGGGGGGGGGGTAGGGAGGGGAGG